>CAZKSP010000254.1:0-4286 GCA_964555385.1 uncultured Chitinophagaceae bacterium | reverse complement strand
GTCGGGTTATCAACCACCTGAAGCGCGTCGGCGTCCCAGGTAAGTTTTTGACCCGTTCGATAGGCCACATTGCCCAGTAGCACCGCCTCGGAGAGCGGGCCGGAATAGTCGAACGTGCAGGTCGTCGGTGTGCCTTCCCGGCAGGCTTTGATCCATTCGGCGTAGTGGCCAATTGAGTCGGGAATGGTTTTGGCCGGCGGGGTGAAGTCGGCGAACTTCTCGCGGGGGAACAGCCGGTAGTTGTTGTAGTCGGCAAACAGCATCCCCTCGCTGCCGACAAACATCACGCCGTTACCTGGCACCCGCTGGCCAGCCACCTCCTTGGGCGTCATGTTGCCGTCATACCAGGTGAACCGGACCGGGGGCTGCTTGCCGCGAGCCGGAAATTCATACCGCACGGTAAGCCCCAGCGGACAGGTTTCCGGATGCACCTCGGGCCCCTCTGCTTCAACGGTTGTTGGGTACTTCAGGCCGAGCGCCCAGAATGGGAGGTCCATGTAGTGGCAGCCCATGTCGCCCAAGGTGCCGTTGCCAAAGTCCCACCACCGCCGCCACTGGGCGGGATGGTAGCGGCCGGCCGCATAGGGCCGTACGGGAGCTGGCCCCAGCCAGAGGTCCCAGTGCAGGGTCTTGGGGGGCTCCTGGCCTTCCTCAGGTCGGTCTCCACCGCCCCAGCCCTTGCCGACCCAGACATGCACCTCACTCACGTCGCCGATTGCGCCGGACTGCACAATCTCGACCACCCGGCGGTAATTGTTGCCGGCATGAATCTGAGTGCCCAACTGCGTGGCCACGCCGGCCTTACGGGCCTCGTCGGTCAGCAGCCGGGCTTCGGCCACGGTGTGGGCCAGCGGCTTTTCGCAGTAAACGTGCATCTTGTTGCGGACCGCCCGCAGCGAGGCCGGCACATGATGATGGTCGGCCGTGCTCACGACCACGGCATCCACCCGGCCCTGTTCCTTGTCGATCAGTTCGCGGTAGTCGTTGTAGCGGCGCGCGTCGGGAAATTGCTCGGTTGCCTTGTCCAGATAGGTGTCGTCGATGTCGCAGACCGCGACGATCTGCTCACCCTGCACGCCATTGATGTTGGAGCGAGCCCGGTTGGCGGTGCCAATGCAGGCGATCTGTAGCTTCTCATTGGCGGCCACGGCGGGCCGGGCGGCCACGCTGCTGAACACACCTGCCGAGAGGCTGGCGGCGCCGGCGGTGGTGGTCTGCAGGAAGCGGCGTCGACTGGTTGTGGGACGAGTGTGCAACATGAGAGGTCTCCAGGATGGACGGTGCAAGCCAAGGGCTGCAGGCGTGGTACGATTTAGACGTGCCGGTACCAGCCCCAGACAATGCCTGCGACGAAGGCTTTATTATGCCGCTTGGCCGAAAAATCTGCATCTCTCCCCGACTTTGTGTCGGCGTGCTGCTCGGTGCGTCCATCTTTGTTGCCTGCCTGGGAACCGAAGCCCGGGCGGACGACCCTCCCGGCACAGTCAAACTGCTGGAGCAGGCTGGTGGGCAACTGAAGCGAAACGCTGACGGCGTAATCACCGATGTCCGGCTGCAGGGACCAGCCCCAACCGAGGAACTTCTGGAGGCGCTGTCTACGCTGCCGCAGCTTCGCAGCCTGGTGCTGGCCGAAACAGAAACCAGCGACAAACAGCTTGCAGTGATTGGCCGGCTCAACCGCCTGCGCAACCTCGACCTGCGGGGCTGCCCAATCGGGAACGCCGGGCTGGAGCAGCTCGTCGGCATGACTGATCTCGCCGCGATTCGTTTTTCGGGTGAGTCCGGTGCCACAACGGTCGATGACGCCGGCATGATGCACCTGGCGAAGCTGCCGTCACTACGGACAGTTATGCTCGACTTTCTCTGGGTGAGCGAGGAAGGACTGGCCCTGCTCACGCCACTGCGTGATCTGACCGAGTTGACACTGGCCCAAACCCTCATCGGTGATGAGTCGCTGCCAATCGTAGCCCGCTTTACAAAGCTGCGGCGGCTGCGGCTGGCCCGCACGCCAGTTACCGGTGCTGGCCTGATGTCACTCACTGGTCTTGGGGAGTTACGTGACCTCGATCTAAGCGAATGCGCAAGCTTGGGCGACGCTGCGGTTGAGCCGGTTGGCCAGTTGCAAAGCCTTCAGCGGCTCAACCTCTGGCGGGTGCCGATCGGCGATGCGGGAGTGGCGAGGCTGCAATCGCTCACCAGGCTGCAGTGGCTCAACATCGACAATACCTTGCTGTCAGATGCCGGGCTTGAGGCGTTGACCGGAATGGAGCGGCTTGAGACGCTGCACCTGGGGTCGACGGCGGTATCGAATGCTGGCGTGCCCACGCTGGAGAAGCTCACGAGTCTGCGGGAACTCTTCCTTGCTCGGACCGCAGTTGATGAGGTGGGGATCACGCAACTGCAAAAGGCTCTGCCGCGAACGCGGATTGTCTCGGCCGCTGACTGAGCACGTGCTCAGGCCACGCCTGTCTCGGTCGCAAAGTCGTGAACAGCCGATTCAATCATGGCCCGCAGCTTTGGTTCAGCTGACCGGGCCACCTCAAGAATTTTTTCGACTGAGGCTACCTCCAAGGCATCGGGAAGGCACATGTCGGTGATCACCGAGAGGCCCAGCACCTTGAGGCCGGCATGCACCGCCACGATCACCTCGGGCACGGTCGACATGCCTACCACATCGGCCCCGATGCCCCGCAGGAACCGATACTCTGCTCGGGTTTCGAGGTTTGGCCCCGTCACCGCTACATAGACACCCCGGTGGGCAACAAAGTTTTCCTGTCGGGCGACTTCAAGGGCCCGGTCGATCAGCGGCATGGTGTAGGGGGCCGACATGTCGGGAAAGCGGGGGCCCAGCCGGTCGTCGTTGATGCCGATCAGCGGGTTGTCGTGCATCAGGTTGATGTGGTCGTCAATCACCATGATGTCACCACTGGCGTAGTGCGGGTTCAGGCCGCCGCAGGCGTTGGTGACGATCAGCAGTTCGGCGCCCAGCCGATGCAGTACCCGCACCGGCAGCGTGATCTGGGCCAGCGGATAGCCTTCGTAGGCGTGCATCCGCCCCTCCAGCACAATTACCGGCACACCTTTGAGCAGGCCGCAGACGAGCTGGCCAGCATGGCCATGGGCCGTGGAGCGGGCGAAGTGGGGGATTTCCTCGTACGGAATCTCGACCCGGTCGGTCACTCCAGCCGCCGCTGCCCCAAGACCACTGCCGAGGATGATGCCAACCTTCGGCCGCTGCGGCCACCGCTGGCTGATCGTGTCGCAGGCGGCGGTGATCTGGTCGTACTGCTCAAGCATTGACGGTTCACTTTCTGGACGATGGATAGCTGCCACCGCCGGAAACGTCCCGCCAGTGACACTCAACCCTTGCCGAGCAGGCCGCGGAACTCGGGATCGTCCCGTAGCGAGTCGAGGTCAGGATCGACCTCGAGGTGCGCGAGGTCGTCATAGCCAAGCAGGATGGCCCGCTTCAATGAGGCGATTGCCTCACGGGTCTGGCCCGCTCTGGCCAGAGAGCAGCCCAGATTGTAGCGAACCAGGGGGTCTTCGGGCAGCAGGTTGGTGAGTTGTTCGTCGAGTTCGACAGCGCGATCGACAGATCCCTTCTTCGAGACCAGCTCTGCCAGCACCCGTAGCACCTCGACATCGCGCTCGTTGCGAACGAGCAGCTGCTCGAAAAATTCAATATCGAAGTCGAGCTGCGAGAGATTGCCAAACCAGCGGCTGCTCCGAGGCGAGGCTTTTCGGTCCTGAGGGGCGTTGGCTCCGGTCATGGCTGACTCCAGCTGTCCGTCCGGTAAATCTCACGAGCGGCTACTTCTTGCCCCCTGACGGCTTGCCTGGGGGCGGAGCTTCGGGTTCAAGATCGGCGGGATGGTCCCAATCGGGGTCGGTCTCTTCTTCCTCGAAGTCATCGTCAAAGTCGTCGTCGAAGTCGTCGAAACTCGATTCTTCATCGGCTAGCGGGTCGTCGGCCGTCAAGCCGTCGTCGTCACCGATGTCGAGGTCATCTTCTCCATCGTCGTTCGAACAGACGACAAGGGCTCGCTGTCCCTCCCAAATGCCCCCAGCTGCGGGGTTGGTCCAAAAATCGAGGCGACTGAGCTGAAAGTCAGGATGGCCGGGTAACGCTCGGCTCCACCAGCCGCGGACGGGACGATCAAGGGAAGATAGAGATGGCATGGGCAATAGCTGCTCGCGGAAGAAAATGACCCGATGGTGCGGATTGGAAAAACTATACCGTCCGGCCGGATCAGGGAAGGGGGGCGTATAGTTGTCCGCCGGGA
>CAZKSP010000253.1:0-4290 GCA_964555385.1 uncultured Chitinophagaceae bacterium | reverse complement strand
AAACCTTGCTGCCAAGCTTTGGCTGCAACTGCCGTCGCACCATGTCGGGCACCAGAATTTCATGGACGACGTCGCCTACCGCCAGCTCAATGGCCGCCGATTCAATCCGTTCCAAGACGCCAGAAATTCTGCGGATCATCGTCAGGAGTTCTCCCGGAATCGCGGCCGACCGCCCGACCGGGGGCGAAGCCGCAAGTGATAGTCGGCCAGGGCAATGGCGAGGGCGTCAGCGGCGTCGGCCGGCTCGGGCTTGGCTCGGAGCTGCAGCTCTCGCTGCACCGCAAGCTGCATCTGTTCCTTGGCCGCATGGCCGCTGCCAGTGAGCATGCTTTTGACCCGGTTGGGCAGATAGTGATGGACCTCAAGACCGGCCTCGGCGGCCGCCAGGCAGATGATGCCCCGGGCATGTCCCATCAAAATCGCGGTCTTGGGAAATCGGGTGTGAACGAACAGCTGTTCGATGGCGAGCGATGACGGCCGAAAAGTCGACAGAATTTCGGTGATGCCTCGATAGATCGTCAGCAGCCTGGCCTCAATCGTTTCACCCCGAGAGCGGACGGTGCCCGCCTCAACCAGCCTCGTCTTGCCAGCCTCGATTTCAATGACGCCATAGCCGGTGACATTCAGCCCCGGGTCAAAGCCAACGATCCGTAGCGGTGCCGCTGGCTGCAGCCCGACCGGGCTGGGAATGGCTGAAGACGCTACTGCTCTCACTGAAGGCTTCATAACGAAAGGGTAGCCGCCCAGCCCCGCCAGCCCCTAGAGCGGTTTACCGGGAACGTCCAGCGAGCGGGCAGGCGCACCCCCGAGCGGATTGCACCACCAGCGGCCGCACGTGCAGCCAGCAACACAAAAAGGGGCCGAAAGAAGTACACCCCAGAGGACTCGAACCTCTAACCTTCGGTTCCGTAGACCGACGCTCTATCCAATTGAGCTAGGGGTGCTGACACCGAAACCATACACCGTTATTCCGGGGCCTCCAAGCGGAGTCGGAGGAATCCGTCATCGTCCACATCAAACCGCTCGGCCAGCACGGTCCAGCCAAGCCCGTCCTCCCCCGGCATGGTCGCGGCAATTGCGAGGCTGGCCTCCGGAGCAGGACGGGCCGCAGCATCGCCCACCGGCAGCGGCCGTCGCTGGGCCTCAGCCCGCACACTTGCCCGTGGCCAGATCACAGCGCCGTTGACAACCCGGCCCATCGTATCTGCTTTGCAGGTGGTCTCATGGGCCGGCCCCCGTGTCCGCGGCGTGTTCATCGCCAGCAGGCCGCAGCCCGGGGGGGCGAAAGCGACCACCGGCTCAACCCCAAACCGGGCTGCGAAGCCTGCGATCGACTCGCGGACCATCGGCAGGTCGGCTGCGGCGGCCAGCGGCACCACGACCACTTCTGGTGGCTGAAAACCCGGCCCGGCTGGCGGCTCGGCCGTCGCCACCGCGTCGAGTTGTTCAGGGCGGGCGAGCCAGACTGTCACCCGGCCGCGGGCCAGTACAGCCAGCAGTTCTGCAACCGGTAGATCGGCAGGGACGATGCTACCCGCCAGCCGTAACAACTGCGGGCCGAACATTCCGAGCGAATCGTGCAGGGGATCGCCGGGAGCAAGTGACGCCAGAAAGTGGTCGCCACGGCGAAGCAGGCAGCAGCCATCGAAGGCCTCGGCTGTCGCAAGGGCAGCTGGGCTTGCCCCATTGGGGGTGGCAGCAGACTGGGCCAGCCGCTCCAAAACCGCTTCAGCCGCAGTCTCTTGCAACGCCAACCGAATGACCGCCGGTGGAGATCCGACCGGCAGCGGCGGGCCGTACCGCATGGTCACCGGTCCCCGCCAACGACGGGGCACCTTGGTGAAGAATCGCCCCTCCGAAAACGAAAAGATACTGCCCCAGAGGCCGTCGATGGACAGTGGCACAACTGGTGCCGGCGCGCGGTCGAGGATGTGCCCAAGTCCGCGACGAAAGCCCATCAACTGGCCGGTGCGGGAAATGCCTCCTTCGCAGAAGATGCCAATCAGATCTCTGCCCGCCAATCCCTGCCGAATTGCTTTCAGCGCCCGGGCAATCGATTTGGGCTGAGGATCGAACAGAATGAACCGCCACTGGGCCGCCAGTCGGTTCAGCAGCCGACCGCGAATGTTGGGCCCATAAACCACCATCCGCACTGGTCGGCGGGAAGCCAGCACCACCAGAAAGCCGTCGAGCCAGGAAAGATGATTGGCAACGATCAGGGCCGGTCCGGTGGCCGGTAGCTGATACTCATCCCGAATGCGAAACCGGCAGATCAAACGAATGAAGCTGGCAACCAGTAGCCGCAGGCTCGAGCGGGGAGCAGCCAGCACGGCGGCAACAGTCGCAAGGGCGGCACACACGCCAAACAGCCCAAAGACGCCGCGGGCCGAAAAAAGTGGCTGCACAAGTTCTGCCTCACCCACCGGTAGCCGCAGGCCGTAGTAGCCGATCGACGCGATCAACATACCGGTGAAGACCAGCAGGTTCGTGGCTGCCAGCGTCGCACCTAGTCGGGCAGGGGGGCACTGCTCCTGCAAATAGGCTTCAAGAGGCACATCGAACATGCCAGCCCCGACGCCGAGCACAAACAGCCAGCAGACCGATGCTGCCAGCCCCGCTGGCAGCGGCCCGGCGGCCGTAAAGATCGCCGTGCTGGAGCAGGCAAGGGCGATGCACGCCACCGTCATCAGCAGACCGCCGACGGGCACCAGGCCGAGGTTGACCTGCGACTCGGGGTCGATGCCCTGCCGCGAAAGCCGGCCGGCCAGCAGGCTGCCAGCTCCGATACCGCAGACCAACGCCAGCAACAGTGGCACTACCTGCCCCTGGGCGGTCGCCCCCGATTCGAAGGCATATTGATCAACATTCAGCTGAGCGACGGCGGCAATCGCCCAAAAGAAAACAATGCCGGCGGCGGCACCAGCCAGTTGCCTGACGGATAGCAACTGCCGAAGGTCGTCAATGGTCTTCGTCAGGGCGTTGAACGGCGGCTTCGCCGCCGGGTCAGCTGCTGGGATCGCCGGCAGCCACAGCGAAAGCAGCCAGCCGGCCGTCGCCACCGTCAGCAGGCCTGCCGCCGCCGGCAGCACCGAACCCAGCGGCAGCCCCAGCAGCCAGTCGGGCAGCGGCCGCTCAGGGTCGGGCACGGGCGACAGCCAGGTCATGTCGGCCAACCAGTTGCCTGCTGCCATGCCAGCCAGCGTTGCCGCTAGTGACACCAACGCAAACATTCCGTTGGCCGATGAAAGCTTGCCCGCAGGTACTGTCTCGGGAATGGTGCCAAGCAGGCTGGGGTTGAGCAGCGTTGTCTGCAGGCCAAACAGGCCAACCACTCCGAGGAGTAGCCAGAGGCCCAGCGGAATGCCGGCCAACACGGGACCGGCTCCGGCCCCCCAGGCAACGGCACCGGCAGCGGCCAGCCCAATCAGGATTTCCGCAAACTTCCCTCCGATCACGATCGACCGCTTGGCAAACCGGTCGGCCAGCCAGCCGGCCAGCCAAGCGAACAGCATGAATGGCAGCACATAGACAACGGTGCCGACAGCCAGCACCGCCGCTGGCGCAGTCCCGACGGCGGCCGCTGCCCGCTTGCCCAGACCGATCACCAACCAGCGGGCCAAATTGTCGTTGAGAACCGTCAAAACCCGGACGGCCAAAAGCGTGACAAAACCGGACGACTGGGGGTCTTCGTGATCGGAGGTGGTGTTCATGACGGTGGGCTCAGCAATCGCTGCCCCAGTGCTGGTTTACGCGTGTCACGCATGGTGGGAGCGGGCAGCACCGCTATTCCAAAACACTGCCAACAGCCGGGCGGCACGGCAATCCCGGCAGTCCCGGCAAGATCACCCAGCAAGGCGAACTTTATCGGCCGTTTGCGAATGCGACAACCATCTGCGTATCATTGGATTAACTTCAGAACACCATTCTTTCACCTGCAGGGAGCAGCCATGAACTCCACATTCGCTTGCACGAAGCCACTGGCTCGGTTTGGTCTCAAGCGTCGACTCGCCGGTGGCTTCCTTGCCGTCATGGCGGTCCTCATAGCCTCCGAGTCGCAGGCGCAACAGGTCGTCTACTATTCTCCCGTAATCGCCGCACCTGTCGTTGCAGCCGCCCCCACATATGTGTCCAACTACACACCACGCGGCAGCTACGCTGCCGTCACTGCCTATTCGCCCCCAGTAGTCGCGGCAGCGCCGGCAAGCTCTGTAGCGGTCACGAGCTACTACGCCCCCGCAGTCACCAGCTACTACGCGCCAACCGTGGCAGCCCCTGCCGTCACCACTGCTT
>CAZKSP010000252.1:0-4298 GCA_964555385.1 uncultured Chitinophagaceae bacterium | reverse complement strand
GGTTGCTGTTGGGACCGTTGTCGGAGAAGAAGACAACTATTGTGTCACGGCTGGCATCTGCGTCATCGATTGCAGCCAGTACGCGGCCGACGTTGTTGTCGAGGTTTTCGACCATCGCCAAGGCGGCGCGAGTAAAAGTAGGATCTTCTTTGTCGGGTTGCGGTCCGTGCAGCGTCAGGTTGCGGTCAGCGAAGCGGCTGAAGTCGGCGTCAGGCACGCACATGGGTGAGTGCGGTGTGTTGAAGGCGATGTAGCAGAAGGCAGGCTTAGAATTTGAATCAGCCAGACGGGGACGGAGAAAATCGATCGCCTTGTCGGTGATGTCATCCGTGATGTAGCCCTTTCCGCTGACAAACTCCGTACCTTGTTGCATTGGGGGATCGAAGTAGTCGCCCCAGTGGCCTTCGGTGAATCCATAGAACGTCTCGAACCCACGGGCCAGCGGGTGATAGGGCCACTGTGTGCCGTTGTGCCACTTGCCGAACAGGCCCGTCGCGTATCCCGCGGCCTGAAAGACGTTGGCGATCGTTTGCTCGCTGCCAGCCATTCGTTCTTCACCTCGAGTCACACCGCGAACGCCACTGCGGGGGTGGTATCGTCCAGTCAGCAGTTCGGCTCGGGTCGGGGCGCAGACGGGCTGTACGAAGAACTGTTCGAGCACTGCTCCGTCGCGGGCCAGTGAGTCGATTGCGGGGGTTGCCAAATTGGTGTTGCCTACGAAGGAAAAGTCTCCCCAGCCGGCGTCATCGGCAAGAATGACCACGACGTGTGGGAGTTGACGATCGCCCGCAGCAACCTGCGGTGAGTGCAGGAGCATTACAGCAGCGGCGACGATTGCCGCTGAGCACATCAATGAGGGCTTCCGGCCGTTCGGTCTGACGATGCTGTATCGGTACGATTTCAAGGCGACCCCCTTTTCCATGGAGCAGCAAAAAAGCTTCAGACCGTGCGCGACGAGATGAAGCCGCAGGCCAGGTTAATTCCGACGCGTAGTCTACAAGAAACAAGATTTCGTGCCTGCGACCGTTGATCGCCGGACAAAACCTGGCCCTCCCGGTGCTCGGGTCGGCCGCGGGAGATCGGTTGTGTGGAATGGCGGCTCGGCTGAACCCTTGGTAGATTTGGTCGGTGCGGCAGTGCGTTAACGGCGAAACGGTATCTTCGGAAGACGGTAGCGGTTCCCTGTGGCGTTCGTGGCATCTGCCTGTGGGCCAAACGGGGAATCGGGCTGAAGGAATAACGATGAGAGATTGTACGAATCGATTGTGTGCTGCCCTGCTTTTGTTGCATGGAGGTTTTTTTTCTGGTTTGGGCCTGGTGAAGGCAGACGGGCCCACTGTTGTGACACACGGCCCCCTGCTCGGTCAGGCAACCGCCCACACGGCGAGGGTCTGGGCACGGACCAACCAGCCCGCCACACTCGAATTTCGCTATGGACTTGATCCGACTTGCCTCAACGGAGTTTCCAAGCCTGTTCAGACCAGTGCAGCTCACGACTTCACAGGCTGGACCGAGATCACCGGCCTTGCTGCTGACTCTCACTACACGGTGCGGGCCTATCTTGACGGTTTTCCGGCCGGGCCTGAGGCCTTGGTGAAGACCCTGCCCGATTCGGCGGCGTTGCGGGACCCAACACACAATCCCCGTGGGCTTTTCAATTTTTCATTTGCTATCGGCTCGTGCGCCAATCAGAACCCACTTCATGGAATTGGGCCGAGCCTGCCGACATATGCAACGCTGCTAAGACAGCATGCAGACTCGGTCGACTTTCAAATCATGAATGGCGACTGGCTGTACGAAGAATTGCGAACAACACCAGTGGCCGACTGGGCCCAGCGGCAGGCCGTGGACATCGCCGAGTTACCAAAGGTTGTCCGCGACATGCCGACGATCGTCGGCGTCTGGGAAAACTACCGTCTCTACCTCGACCGAGGCACAAACCTGTCGGCATGGCACCGGAGGGTGCCGGGTGTGTTCACCTTTGATGACCATGAATTGGTCAATGATATCTGGGGCGCAGGGACTACCGGCCGCAGAGATCGTCGAGCCGTCTTTCGAGATATCGGCACCCGGGCATGGACCGACTACCTTGGCTGGGCCAACCCGGCCGCCTTTCCCCACGGGGTGCATCATGGCCGGGCGACACTTGCCGCCGGTAGCGATGTGCTGATCGATCCGGAAGCCAATTTCAAAACGCTGCCGCTTCAAGAGATGTTGAACTTGCACGTGCATTGGGGCACGCCAGAAGCGGGTGTCAATGATCTTCGGTTCGATGACGATTCCCTTGGTGACCCCAATGCAAGGGTCTACGAGGTGGTCGAGGTGCTTGATTCCCATCGGCTCCGGATCAAGCCAGCGGCCGTTGCTGATGGGCAGGCAGGCTACTCGATTGGTCGTCGTAGCTATGGCAGCTTCCGCATCGCCAACTGTGAAATTTTTCTGCTCGATACCCGCGGGGCGAGGCAGATGCATGACACCAGCCGGCCAGCCCAGCCGGGATTGACGATGCTTGGTGACGACCAGCGGGAATGGCTGATCGGCAAGATGCAGGCCAGCGACGCAGACTTCTTCTTCGTCGTCTCGTCAGTGCCCTTCATGATTCCCCATGCCGGCGCAGGTGGTTTTGAGGCCGCGGCCAACAAAGAGGAAGCATGGACTGCATTTCTTGATGAGCGAGAGAAGCTCATTGCGTTTTGGGACACGCTTGACCGACCGGTGTTTGTCATGACCGGTGATCTTCACAACAGCTTTGCAATTAAAATAACCGACCGCGTCTGGGAGTTCTGCTCTGGGCCGCACAACTCGGTCAACCATGTGCCCAGCCTCGACGAGGCCAATCGGCCGGCGACAGGGCTGTTCCGTTCAGGGAGCCGAACCTGTGACATCCGCTGGTCAACCTATGTGCTGGAGGATCTGCCACGGTTGCAGCGTCTGTATCCGCATTATCTGGTAGTGCAGGTCAATAATGTCTTTAACATGCCACGGCAGCTTGGCGGGAAACGTCTCGTCTCTTATCCACATCCGCAGGTACTCTTTCAGTATCACGAGGGACGCACTGGTAAGCTTGTCTATGCTGAATCGGTGGTGCTTCCCCGGAAACCAGACGCCAACTGAGAAAACTTGAGCCGTCAGGTCGCAAGAGTCGCGGGCTGCTTGTCGTTGCACCGGAATGCCCCGAAACGCTCAACGCGTTTGGGCCTCGCGGCTGTAACTGGCGAACGACTACGGCAGCGCATGGCCGCAGTCAGCTAGACCAATTCCGGCAGTGGATCGGTGTGTTCCAGCAGATACTGCGGACGGCCGGAATGGTCTGGGAACTGAGTCGTCACCGGGTCAATTCCAAGATGTCGGTAAAGCGCGGCGAGGACCTCACTGAAGTGAACGGGCCGGTCGGTGATTGCAGCAGCATGCTTATCGGTTGCCCCAATGACCTGTCCATTGCGAAAGCCGCCACACGCAAGAAGACCGCCACCAACGGCAGGCCAGTGGTCACGCCCGGCGTCTTTGTTGATCTTTGGTGTACGGCCGAATTCACCCCAGGCGATGACGGCAACGTCCTTGTCCAGTCCGCGTTCGTGGAGATCCTCGATCAACGCTGAAAGCCCTTGGTCGAACTGGGGTAGATGCGTGTTTTTCATGCCGTTAAAGGTGTCACTGTGAAAATCCCAACGGCCGAAGTTGAGGGTGACAACGCGGCAGCCCGCCTCCACCAGGCGACGGGCCATCAGGAAGTGCTCGAGGTTTCGGGGCGCGCCGTCACCGAAGCGATTGGTGTCGCCCTTGCCATACCGCTCGCGCACCCGGGCAGGTTCCTCGGAAATGTCGAGTGCTTTGGCGAGCCGACTACTTGTCAGGATGTCGAAGGCGGCTGCTTCGAGGTCATCCATGCCCTCAAGCATTCGGTGAGCATCAAGATCACGCCGCAACCCGTCGAGTTTACCGAGCAACTGCCGCCGATCGCTGAGTCGGTCGGCCGAAAGATCTTTCAAAACAATGTCACCGCTGGCCGGACCGCTTGGGCGGAAGGCGGCATGGGCCACTCCAAGAAAACCAGGATGCCCCGGAGAGCCGTAGGGAGGATGCCCTGCGTCCGGCGCGAGCCCGACAAACGGTGGCATCCCACTGCCAGCCGGGCCGAGAACCCGTGAAGCAACCGATCCGATGCTTGGCCAGCCACCGCTTGGCTGATTCATAAACGAGCGGCCGGTGTAACAAATAAACGAGTCATGGCTTCCGTTCGGCGATCCATGCAGGCTTCGGAAGACAGTGCAACGGTCCATGATCTGAGCCATGCGGGG
>CAZKSP010000251.1:0-4358 GCA_964555385.1 uncultured Chitinophagaceae bacterium | reverse complement strand
CACGACCGGATCATTCATCCGGGCAATATGATCGTGGCGGTGTCGGGCGACTTTGCCACCGACGAGATGCTCAAGAAGCTCTCTGCGGCCTTCAGCGACTGGGAACGGGGACCGGCGGCCCCCGAACCGGTCGCGCCGACAGCTGTACTTGCACCCGGCCTCTACCATGTGCCCAAGGACATTCCCCAGGGCAAGGTGGTGTTGGGCAAGCGGGCGATCAGTCGGGATGACCCTGATGCGATTCCACTGGAACTGCTCAACGAGATTCTTGGAGCGGGTGGCTTCACCAGCCGGCTGATGCAAAAGGTCCGCAGTAACGAAGGGTTGGCCTATTCCGTGCGATCGATTCTGTCCGAGCGGGTCGACTACCCCGGGGCCTTCCAAGCGACCTTTGAAAGCAAGAACCCGACGGTCGCCCTCGCGGCTAAGATCGTGCTCGACGAGATCAAAACCATCCGCGAGCAGCCGGTCACCGATGAGGAGCTGGAAACAGCCAAGCAAGGCCTGATCGAGACCTTCCCGCGGCAGTTTGAGAGCAAGCCACGAACGCTGGCGGTGTTCGTCAATGACGAGTGGACCGGCCGGCCAGCTGACTATTGGCAGACCTATCGTGAGCAGGTGAAGGCGGTGACCAAGGATGACCTCCTGCGAGTGGCGAAAAAGCACCTCGACCCGGCCCAGATGGCCATTCTGGTGGTGGGCGACTGGGAGGCGATCGCTCCGGGTGACCTTGAGAAGCGGGCCAGCATGCAGGAGTTCTTCGGTGGCGAGGTGCAGCACCTGCCGCTGCGGGATCCGCTGACCCTCGAACCGTTGCCGGCTGAGTAAGGAGCGTGGGCTTTCCGCCACCATAGTAGACTGCCCAGCTTATGAGGCACGGCCGTTCGGGTACCGGATGGCGGTCGCGATCTATCTTGATCCTGTGGGCGGTGACGTGGTTCTATCTGCAGGCATTTTCTGTCCACCTCGCCGGCCGTTTCATGCCTGCCCGATTGTTGCTCGTTCCATTCGTCTGCCTGTTTCCCGCACTCCTGATAATGGCAGGGCTGCGGCCGCTAGCAGCCGCAGAGACTGCGCCGGTGCTATTTCAGAACGAGGCGGCGGCTGGCGATGAGGGGGACGTCGAACTGCCCGGTGGCATCGACTCTTCCAAGTCAGTCCTGAAGCCGGCACCCGCGGTACCTGAGCCGGCCGCAACTGTCATCGACGAGGGCAACCAGCCGGTCATGCTGGTGCCGGAGACCGAGCGGGAAGAAATCGACCCGGAGGAACTCCAGCGGCGGATTGACGAGGCGGTCGAACGGGAAGTGACCAGGCGGCTGGCCGGGATTCCGCGGCCGATGTACATCCCGGCGACCGACATCGCCCCGCCCAAGGGCCTGCTGCTGTATGCCGCCAAGAAGGACAGCGGCAAGTTTCCCTTTGCCATGGCACTCGACGGCTACCTTCAGTTTCGCTGGCTGGAACTGGCCCGCGGGGTCACCGAGTGGACTGACTCCGCCGGCACCACCCTTCCCGTCCGCAATGAAAACGACTTCAACATCAACCGCTTCTTGCTGGGCTTCAGCGGGTTCGTCGGTGGCGAGCAGGTGGCCTACAACTTTTCACTCTTTGGCACGACGAATGCCGGTCTATTCGTCAACGTGGTGCCGGTTGGGCTGCTTGCGTTGCGATTCAGCGAGGACGTGCTGATTGGAGGTGGGGTGACCCAGGTGCCGGGCACCCGCGAGTGGCTGATCTCCTCCCGCTGGCCGATGGGCGTCGATCGCAGCATGGCCAATACGTTCTTCCGGCCGAGCTACAGCCCCGGTTTCATGTCGATTGGGGCATTGTTTGACAAGCTGCTGCACTACCATGCCGGCGTCTACAACGGCATCGACGGCGGCGAGGCCGGGCTGTTCCGCTCCGGGACCGCCATGGCGTGGAGCGGCAATGTCTGGCTTGAGCCGCTCGGCCCCTACGGCCACGGCTACTCAGATATGGAGCATCACGACAACCTGGTGCTGCGGGTCGGCACCTCCGGCACCTATGCCCGAACACCGGCGACGATTCTCGATCCGGGGGTCTTTGGGGGCTACCAGAACCCGGAAAACACGGTTCTGCGTCTCTCCGACGGCACTCCGATTGGTGAGCCGGGTGCGCTCGGGGCAGGCACTCGCGTGAAGCAGCTCAAGTATCGTCTGGCCACCGTCGATGCCGGTTTCAAGTATCGGGGCTTCAGCGGCTTTCTGGAATATTACTGGCGGTTCCTCAACGATTTTGTGGGAACCGGACCGTTTGATCGCCAGAGCTTATTTGATCAGGGCGGCAGCGCCTTTCTCGGCTATTGCCTCGTCCCCCGAACCTGGGAGGTCTATGGCCGCACGAGCGCCCTCACCGGCCAGTACGGGACGGCTCAGGAGTATGGCGGGGGACTCAACTGGTATCTCAACAAAACCCGCCAGAACAGGTTCACGATCGAGGGGCTTTACATCAACCGGTCACCTGCGCTGAACTTCATCTACCCGTACCGCGCCGGCTTTACCGGTGCTGCAATCCAGACGCAGTACATGGTGGTTTTCTAGTTTCACGCCTGCAGGGCCATCCATGGCCCCTGCAGGCTTGGGCTCCAGGTCACGAAGCCAAGGTTCGTGACCTTACGCGGTTCCGCGCGTCCTGCTTGATCGCAAAAACGCCATCCATGGCCGTTTTTGCTGTGGTCAGGTTGGTGAACGCCAAGGGTTCACCAGCCTGACTGTCCTCGCATCCTCCTCGTCGGTGTGGGGCGGGAACACCATTTTTGGCTTTTGTCTCGTCACTCCAAGGAAGCCAAGAGCAGAAACAACTGGACCGGCGTTATCATCGGCTTCGCAGTGCCACGCGTCCGCCATCTTTCCGAGACTTTTCCTTTCTGCCCGCTTCTCGCAAGCCCCTCGCTGCCTTCTCGCAAGGCGACGTTATGCTGAAGCCATGACCATACTGCTTGAAACTCTGCCACCCGCTCGGCCCGCAGAGACACATGCCGCTGCCGTTGCTGCCGAAACATCCGGTGAGCGGGTGCTCTGCACAACGCTTGGACGCGGGCAGGCAGCGGTCGCACTCGCTGAAGCCCGTCCGGCTGCCGAGGTGAACCTCTGGTTTCACGATCGCTATCAGCAGCAGTTGCTCGAATCGGCTGTGCCCCACCTGCCAGCGACGCTGTCGTTGTGCTGCGTTGCCGATCCGCCGCCGGGCAGTTCCAGCGCAGGCTATGATCTCGCGGTCATCCCCGTTTTCAAATCAGGCGAGGCCGAGCTGACGCGTGACGTCCTGCAGGGGGCATTCGAACAGCTGGCCATCGGCGGCCATCTGGTGACCGCGATCGACAATCCCCGTGATCGCTGGCTGCGGGAACAACTTGCCGCTACTGGCGAGACGGTTCGGGTGCGGCCGGATGAGGCGGACAAGCCGACGACGGTTTGCTACCTCGTGCAGAAGACCCGGCCGCTAAAAAAGGTTCGTGACTTCAGCTGCGAGGTCGTTTTCCGCGACCGTGACCGTCTGCTGACTGCCTTCACCCGGCCCGGGGTCTTCGCCCATCGCCGCATCGACCCAGCCGCCCGGCACCTGCTCAATGCGGTTGATCTGGCCGAAGGCGCCCGTGTGCTCGAGCTTGGCTGCGGTTCTGGCTGCGTAAGCCTCGGGCTGGCGGCCCGCCATCCGTCAGTCGAAGTGCATGCCATCGACTCATCCGCTCGCGCCGTTGACTGTCTAAAGCGGGCGGCGGTCCACAACGAGCTACCCAATCTCACCGTTGCCCTTGAGGCCGACGGCAGAGTGCCCGACCCGGGGGGCTACGATCTTGTTCTTGCCAATCCGCCGTACTACGCCGACTTCCGGATAGCTGAAATGTTCGTTGAGTCGGCCCGCATTGCGCTGGCCCCTGGCGGCACGCTGCTGATCGTCACCAAGCAGCCCAGCTGGTACCTCGAGCATCTGCCCGAGACTTGGAGCGATATAGCGCAGGAACTCGTCAAGGGCTATCACCTCATCGAGGCGGTACGAACCTGACAGCAGTGGCAGCGATCAACAGTTTTCTTCGCGAAGACCATCGTTTTCTTACACTCCTGCGTAGCGATTCAATTGACGATCGACACTGTAATTTTTCTGGGGGGAACGTTGATGCGACTTTTTGCTGTCATGACGGCCACGCTGATGGCAATGGCCTTGGCCACGGTCTCTGCAGCTGAGACGAAACAGCCCAACATTCTTGTCATCTGGGGCGATGACATTGGGCAGTTCAACGTCAGTGCCTACAACATGGGAATGATGGGCTATCGAACGCCCAACATTGACCGGATTGCCAAGGATGGTGCACTGTTTACCGACTGGTATGGCCA
>CAZKSP010000250.1:0-4365 GCA_964555385.1 uncultured Chitinophagaceae bacterium | reverse complement strand
CTCCCGAGTCTATGACGTGCTCGTGAATGTTGACGGCCGTGACGTTGGTGCCGTGGCCACCGACATCGAGCGGGTGCTGGCAACCATGGACCCTCCGGCCGGAGTTACTACCACCTTCCGGGGTCCGGTTGTGACCATGCAAGAAGGAACTGCATCACTTGGATGGGGATTGGCGCTGGCCACCCTGTTGGTCTACCTCGTGATGCTCGCTCAGTTTCGATCGTTCACCGACCCCCTCATCATCATGCTGGCTGTACCGCTGGGGCTCGCTGGCGTCGTGGTGGCCCTGTTCATCACCGGCACAACCTTCAACATCCAGTCGCTGCTCGGCACGCTGATGATGATCGGCATCGTGGTCAACAACAGCATTCTGCTGGTCGATCAGGCCAATCAGCTGGCCGCCGCCGGCCTCAGCCCCCGCGAAGCAGCAGTCGCAGCTGGCCAGAGCCGGTTGCGGCCGATTCTGATGACGTCCCTGACGCTGCTGGCCTCAATGGCTCCACTCTGCTTTCCGCTCGCCCCCGGCTCAGAAGCAATGATTCCGCTGGCCCGCGCGTTGGTCGGCGGCATGGTGGCCTCAACCGTGCTAACGTTGTTCCTGATCCCTGCCGTCTGGGTTCTGCTGCGAGGCGGACGGATGCAGACCATGTCCACAGCCTGCTAGTAGCCGCCGACGTCGGACGCGGATCCGGTGGAATCGAGAATTTGAGCGGCGTCACCAACGCCGATCCGGCGGCAGCCCATGTTCAGATAGTTGACGCAGGTCTGCCAGTCGCGGATGCCACCGGATGCCTTCACACCCAACCGGCCGCCAACCGCCTCAAGCATCAACGCCACCGCGGCGGGGGTAGCCCCGGCTGAGGCGAAGCCGGTTGAAGTCTTCACATAGTCAGCCCCTGCCGCCTCGCTCAGTTGACAGGCGATGGTGATCTGCTCATCCGACAAAAGGCAGGTTTCAAAAATCACCTTCACCAGTACCCCTTGCGGCCTGGCTTTTGCGACAACCGCCGCGATGTCGGCCTGCACATCGTCATGCCGACCTGAGAGAAGGGCCCCAATCTGCATCACCATGTCGAGTTCGGTCGCGCCGTCCGCAATGGCCCCGGATGCCTCTGCCGCTTTGATCGCCGACATATGGCTGCCATGTGGAAAGCCAACCACGCTGGCAACCCGGACCTCACTGCCAGCCAGCAGCGCGACCGCCCGCCGCACATCGACAGGTCGTACACAGAGGCAGCCGACACCCCGGTCACGGCACATGGCAGCCGCAGCGGCAAGATCAGCATCGGTCTGCTGCGGCTTGAGCACGGCGTGGTCAAGGGTGCGAGCCACCTCAGCAACGGTCCAGGCATGCGGCATCAGACGTTTCCATCGTTTAGCTGAGAGGGACGGCCACTCACTTTGCTCAGCCACAAAACCAGGCCAACACCCAGAACGATACCGAGACAGTCGGCTGCCCAGTCGGCCCACTCGGCTGACCGCGAAAACCAGGGCTGTGTCAGCTCGTCGAGGCCACCGAATGTGGCAAGGCAAATAATCAAGATAGCCGCATTGCGACGGCCCAGCCGACCCGTCGAGGCCACCGCAGCCCCTGCCAGCGTTGCCTGTACAGCGTACGCTCCAAAATGCAGGAGTTTGTCGACCCCGGGAGTCCGCACAATGCTGCCGACCTTGGGCAGGTGGGTGCCAATCACCAACACAAACGTATAGAGCAAAAGCATTCCCACCAGCACGGCTGGCCAGTAGGGCCAGAGTCCCGCCAGCCTGGCTGGCTGCTGCTTACGGCCATCGGCTGGGGTGTTTGTCTGGGTGCCTTCCATTCTTGCCTATCAGTTGTCGTGAACCATGAAGTTCGGCTTCAGCCTATAGCCACCCGCTGGCAGCCGCCGCAAGATGCCCGCCATCCTAGCGTCAGCGGTAACGCCGACGAGCGTCTTGTTGGTGGCAGCAAGTTGCAGCAAGCCGCCAGCGGCGGCTGTTGTCAGGGCTGCCTCATCCAATATCTGCCGCGGCAATTGTGGCACGGCGTCCTGCGGCGGCTTGAGGTTTACCGTGACGGCCCGTCTGCCCGCAGCATCGGGCGTTATGGCTGCCAAGGGCAGGGCAGCTGCAATCGTGAATGGGCCAACGGAGGTCCGGACGAGCCGCTCCATTACCGCCGCCGTACCAGCCGCCGCCGCCAGGTCACGGCCAATCGCCCGGATGAATGTGCCGGTCGAACAGTCAACTTCTAGCTCGAGTTTTGGCCACTCATAGCCGACAACTTCCAGCCGGTCGATTCGCACCAGTTTGGACGCGAGGACAACTGGCTTTCCCTGGCGGGCCAACCGATAAGCCCGTTGACCACCAACCTGCTTGGCAGAATAGTCGCAGGGCCGCTGGAGGATTTCACCCCGCTGGGTCGCGGCCGCTGCCTCGATTACGTCTGGTGTCGGTCGAACCGGTTCGATCTCCTCGACCACGTCCGTCTCGATATCGTCCGACGGACTCGACCGGCCCAGCAGAAACATGCCCCGGTAGGACTTGGGCAATTCGTGAATGAAATCGATCAGCTTGGTCGCTTTGCCGATACAGACAACAACTACACCCGTTGCAAGCGGATCGAGCGTGCCGGCGTGGCCCACCGCTCGCAGACCAGCCGCCCGGCCCACGCGGTTGACCACGTCCCGCGAGGACACACCCGACGGCTTGTTCACTGCAAGCACTCCATCCATCCGCACCATGCCGCTCACGCTGAGGCCACTCCGGCGATTGGAAAAGCATAGAGTTCAGCCATCTCAGGCACACTGCGACCAACCAGCCGCATCTGTTCCCGCAAGGCTGCCGGGTCGGCAACAGCTCCGGCGACCAGCCGGTCAAATTTCAGATCGACAAGGGCTGCCGTTTCAGCAGCATCAGCACGGGCATGACCGAGCGGAAACATCACCAGGTCGCCCCCAAGCCGGCCCGCAGTGGAATGGTCGATCGTCACGCTGGTCGGGATGCCCGCGGGATAGGCCCGGTCGAAGGCATCGCCGCCTGGCTCAATGGTCATTCGGCTGATCAGTCGAGCAACGGCCGGGTCAACGATGGCGGCGTCGCTATAGTCTTCGGGCAACAGCATCAGCTCTGCCCAGCCGGGACGGGCACAACCAGCCAGAGTGGCGGCCTGTGCCTTCAAAAGTGTGCGGGCCAGAATGTAGGGCAGTGAGTGATCGGCCGACTGTCGGGTTGTGGGCGTCCGTTTGGCCGGATCGGCGATGATCGAGTAGGCCGGCTCGTAGATTGCCACGCGAAGCTGCGTAATCGCAGCAAGGTCGGCCGCCAGCCCCGGATTGTGAGCCAGCAGGTCGATCACCGCCTGTAGAGCCCCAGCTGACTGGTGCTCGTACAGTCCAAGCTTGAAGTGCATGCCATGGATCGCAAAGGTGTCGCCGCCAAGGCCTACTTCCAAGTCAAAGGGACTCTGGCCCTGACGGCAGGCATGATTGAGCCGATAAATTGCCAGCGGGTTGCGAAAGACATCCCGAGGCCCTTGAAAGCCAGCGATCGCCCGGCGGGCTGCGGTCACGGCGGCTTCAGCCGCGATCGCTGCCGATGCCCCCTTGCTGTCAGACAGCTGATGGCCTGCCCTGATAGCCCGGTACGGCACATTGTGAGCCACTACCAGGCCAATGGCCGACTCAATCTGCTCAACCGTACCGCCAAGAGCAGCGGCAAAAGCGGCCGCCGAGGCCACGGCACCGTGATGGACATGATCGATCGCATACTGTCGCAGCGGAAAGACCTCGGCTAGCCGACCGCGGATCTCGTCGATCAGCAGCATCAGCCGCAGGCTGGTGTCACCATCGAGCCGCGCTTCACGAGCAGCAGCTACGGCAACGGGGTAATAGTCGTTGTGGCCAAACTCGCCGGCGGTTCGACCCTTGGCTGCGTCATAGCCAAAATTCGTACCGTTGGAATCCCACTCGCGGACCGCCGAGGCGTTGGCCAGCACCGCCTTCTCGACGGCGCACGGCCGTGACGAGCCAAAACAGATGCCGCCCCGGCTACCAGTTGCCGGCTGGGAGGCGAGCGCTTCGTTCCGTAGAACCGTCGGGGCATTGGCACGCTGGTGAATTGCCGACACGCCGCAGCCGACGCTGTCGAGGTGAAACCGCTCGAGCAGGGCGAGCGTTTTCACGCCAATTGGCTGGGGTTTATCAAGGAATTCCCGGCAGTAGTGGGCCAAACCGAGAGCCTGGTTGGTGTCGGCTGGTAACAAGCGGGTCGTGCTGGACGCGGGGGGCGTAGCGGGCATGAACGAAGTCCGAACGGGGCGGTGGGCAAAGGGGTGAGATGCCGACGGTTCTACCCGATTCGCCCCTTGGGATAGACTCTTTCGTA
>CAZKSP010000249.1:218-4397 GCA_964555385.1 uncultured Chitinophagaceae bacterium | reverse complement strand
ATAGCGGGCTTGAGCAGACCTTTACCGCTATTCAGGCGGCGGCGGAGCGGCTCAATTCAAATCCGGGGGCTGGTCGACGCAACAGCATGGTCATCGTCTTCACCGACGAGGTTGGTGATGACCAGCTCATGGCCGATCGGGTGGCGGCCCGTTGCCGAAGACTGGATACTCCCGTTTACGTGGTTGGGGTGCCAGCACCTTTCGGACGACGATTCATCGAGATGAAGTATGTTGAGTTTGATCCGTCGTACGCCTCAGCTGAGGAGTGGGCGGTGGTTGAGCAGGGGCCAGAAACGCTGTTTCCCGAGTCAGTCCGGATTGGCAGCACTGCCGTTGCTGACGAAGCCATTGACTCAGGTTTTGGGCCATTCAGCCTGTCGAAGCTCTGCTATCAGACCGGCGGC
Organism: uncultured Chitinophagaceae bacterium; assembly: GCA_964555385.1. Taxonomy (GTDB): domain Bacteria; phylum Planctomycetota; class Planctomycetia; order Pirellulales; family UBA1268; genus UBA1268. The sequence continues at coordinate 3,993 of CAZKSP010000249.1, read as the reverse complement.
ATCTACATCGCAGTGCACGCCAATCGTGACGCCACTGGTCGCGTGAATGATCGGATGACGGCAGCGATGAGCTCTCGCATTCGGTACTTCTTTGATCCAGAGGCCATGCGGGATTATCAGCCGGACTATGTTTCAGCTGCAAAGCTCAAGCAGAAACTCAACGCCAATCGCGCCAAGCAGGCATTGGTGGAGGCAGCCACAGCCACCAATCTTTCACCAATGGAGTCTCCGGAGACAGTCTTTCCACGGAAAAGCGAGGGTGAACTGGCAAACCTGCTGACGTTGGCCCAACGGAAGGCCGCCGTGTTACAGCCCAGAATCGACGCGATTCACCGAGTGCTGCTCAGTGGGCTGAAAGACCGGGACGCCATTGAAGAAAAACGGTGGCGGGCCGGTTATGACCTGGGCATGGGGCGTGTCATTGCGCTTAAGGTGCGGACCGACGCCTACAATCTCATGCTGGCGCAGGCCAAAGCCGGCATGCAGTTTCAGAATCCTAAGAGCGATACGTGGGTGTTGCGGCCCTCCAACGAAGTCCGGGTTGGTTCGCAAACTGAAAAGCTGGCCGAACAGGCGCGTGTAACTTTGGAGCGAGTGGTGCATGAGCATCCTGGAACACCTTGGGCGTTCATAGCCGAAAAAGAACTCCAGGTCCCACTCGGTTATCGCTGGGATGAGATCCATACGGGCATAAATGACCCTCCACCACCCCGGCCTGCGGCGAACAACAATAATAATCCTCCCATGCCGCGGGATGACCAGCGGCGAATGCTCGGGCCTCCGAAGCCCAAGCGAAATCTCAAGCGGATCTAAGCAATAGTCTCGGCTCATGTGCAATCGTCCGGCAGCCGGTTGATTTCGCCTCTCCCGTGAACCGGTCCAGTCGCTCGGGGCTGCGAGTGTCCACTCGCTAGACGTTCGCGTCGGCCATCGTGGCCTCCGCTCACTGCCTGTCCGCAGCGCTTCGCCATCCTGGCTTCGCTTGCTTCCAGAGCCCGCTCGTGGGCACTGGCACTCCCTCGCTGGTCAACCGTGTCGTGTTGGAGGCAGCCGGCAATGGCAGTGATCGGATTGATGGCACGTTTGGCGTCGCGAGCAACCTTGCCGCTGCCACCCGGCGGCAGGATGCCGCCAATGAGCACGAGCGGATGGTTGGGAACCTTGGCTTCGCATCCATCCGCCCCAAGGAAAAGCCGACAGGATGTCGGCGTTTTCCGTGAAACTAGTAAATCAGATTCTCTTCCGCGAAGTACGCGCGGCTTTCATAGGCGTGGAAGGGGCGTGAAAGCCTGCCTGAGAGGATGCGAAGAAACAGTCCGCGAAACTGCTGTTCGGACTGGTCGGCGGTGGGGATGGCGCTGTCTGCAGGAAAGGTGAAGTCCTCCAACTGCTTTTCAAATACAACCATTCCGTCGGCGACATCAAAGACTCTTAGATGGGCAGTTGTCCGACCGCGGTAGAGCGTAGAACCCTCGTGGAGTGAGAAATGATCAAGGTCGATACCCACGACGAGATCAGCATCGACTGCCTTGCCGAGCGTTGGGTAGTCGACCCAGGCATTCTCATCGAGCCACCGGGAGACCTCCTGCTGACTAATGACTTTCGTTCCTCGGACGTTGTCACGGATGTTTGCACCAACCCGCTGGGCGAGATCCCGGGCGGTGCCGGCGTCAGTGAACTCCAGTTCAACGACTGGCCGGCAGACCACTGCCACATGCTTTCCGCGCAGGCCTTTGTATTCTGCCGGCACATCCTCAGGACGAATCAGATAGGCAACCGTCAGAAGCGTGGAGCAACCGGTTGAGGTGATCAGTAGGCAGCAGAGGCCGAAAAGCAGCCCACATCGCCAGCGAGAAAAATATGCTCGGAGATTCCTCATGAAATTACCTCGAGACGCGGTGCCAAGTTGCTGCGAGAAAGCAAGAGGCTATCGAGACGAGCAGTCTGTCTCAATCGCATTTCAGCGTTGTTCAAGGATGGCTTAATTAGTGGATAAAGCCGGCCTTGGCCCCTTTGGCTCCAGGTTGGCTGGTAGGCTGGGGGGATGTGGCAGACTTGGTGAGTCTGCCCGGATTCGGTCGAGTGGTTCCCGGAAGTGGTGATACGGTGTGCGGTAGCAAGAAAGAAACAGCACCTTTGCCCGCGGTATTTGAGAAATCTGTCGCTGCCGGGCTGCCAGCCAGTTGGGACTGGCAACAGCCGATGATCTTGGCGGTCTCGGGAGGTGCTGACAGCATGGCGTTGCTGCGGGCAATCGCGTCGATTGTGCCTTCGGCAGCTCGGCAGCGGGTAATCGTTGCCCACGTCGAATACGACCTTCGTGACACTGCCGAGCGGGACCGCCGGTTTGTCATAGCGCAGGCTGAGCGGTTCCAACTTGCCTGCCACTGGCAGCATTGCCCGGTGGTTGATTCGGATGAAGCCATCGGCGTCGGTCTTGAGGCGGCAGCAAGAGAGCTGCGGTACGGTTTTTTCTCAAAACTTGCATATGCCCATGGTGCCAGGCATGTAGCAACTGGGCACACGCTTGACGATCAGGCTGAAACGATTCTGCATCGTATCTTGCGGGGGACGGGTATCGCCGGTCTTGCCGGCATGCAACGGAACCGACAGCTTGCAGAGGGAGTCAGTCTGGTTCGGCCGATGCTCGGCCTGCGGCGGCGGCAGGTCGAGGAATACCTGCGCGTTACCGAAACCTCTTGGATGGAGGATGAATCAAATGATGACCTACGGTTCGCCAGGAATGTCCTCCGGCATCGGTTGCTGGCTGAAGCAGAGCAGGGGCCCTACCCGGGAGCAACCGAGGCAATTGTCAGGCTTGGTGAGCAGGCAGCAATCATGGCGGCCGACCGCGCGGTGACTGTTGAGCGACTGATTGAGCAGGCCGTCGAGCGGCAGTTGGACGGGTCACTGCTGCTGCATGCCCGAGTCGCTGAACTCGCTGGGAGTGACTGTCAACTGCTGGCAGATCTTTTCATCGGCCTTTGGAAGCAGGAAGGCTGGCCACGGCGAGATCTCTCAGGCCGGCATCTCGGGCAGTTGGCCCTGATGATCACTGGCCACGAGGGCGTGGGCGGCAACGTGGTCACTGCCGCCAGCCTTCCTGGAGGTATTCGAGCCTGCCGGCATCCGCAGGGAATCCAGCTGTGGCCGCCGGGAGTCAGCGGAAGTTGAATAGTCCCACAATCGAATGTGGGAGCTATTCCGCAGCAGTGCCGTTTCGGGACATGTCGGTCAGGCGGTCGGCCCTGCTGCCCCGTCGGCAATTGTTTCGTCAGCCGAGACGTCATGGTCAACGCCGCCGGGTTCCTGATGGGCTGGATGGGTACGGTCTTCTTCAGCACCAAGATGCACCGCCGTGTATCCACCGCGACTCTGAAAATATCCTCCCAGCATCAGATAGCAGATCAGCATGAAGCCTGGAAAAGCCGCCATCTTGGCGAGGGCGTCGAACTGGCCAGCCTTGTTGGCGGCGGCCAAAGCCTCAACTGCTCCCTCGTCCTGCAGGCTTCCCGTCTTTTCGGGGTCGATTGCCTTGTAAGGCAGGCCAAGATAGTTCTTCTCAACAAGAACCTGGGCGGCAATATCCTGCGAAGAGGCCGCCAACTCAGTACTTGCTGTTCGCTCCTGTAGAAAGCCGATGTAGGGGAATCCTAGGACGCCCACCGCGATCATGCCGATGCCTGAAATCGCATTAAGGGTGAGGGCACCCCCCTTGGGGCACTGCTCGGCGGTGATGCCGAGCATCGTCGGCCAGAAGAAGGTTTTGCCAAAG
>CAZKSP010000249.1:0-208 GCA_964555385.1 uncultured Chitinophagaceae bacterium | reverse complement strand
GAGCGAGCAAGCCGGCAACTGCAAGTACGGAACTGAGGATCAGCAGACCAATTGGTGAGAGTTTGTGGACGATTGGACCAGCAAAGAACCTCAGGACCATCATGATTGCCGAGGTATAGATAAGCACCCAACCGGCGTTGAAGCCGGCCTCTTTCATCGGTTCCTCCATCAGTCCGCTGATCCAGCCATCGGTACCGATTTCGGTCGT
>CAZKSP010000248.1:0-4399 GCA_964555385.1 uncultured Chitinophagaceae bacterium | reverse complement strand
TAGTTGGGAAAGGTCTTCCCCACACAGGCTGGATCGAGAATAGTCACGCCTGGAGATCGCAGGCCGACGAGAGCCATGCTCATCGCCATTCGGTGATCGTCGTAGGTCTTGATGGCAGCCGGTCGTAGCGGGGCGGGCACGATGGTCAGCCCATCGGATTGTTCGTCGACTGTTGCCCCGAGGCGTCGTAACTCGCACGTAAGATCGGAGATGCGGTCGGTTTCCTTGTCGCGGATATGAGCGACATTGCGAATGGTGGTCGGCCCGTCAGCAAACAGGGCCACCGCAGCGAGTGTCATCACGGTATCGCTGACAGCATTCATATCGACATCAATGCCCCGCAGTGGTCCTCCGCTTACCACAATCGATGGTGCGGTTGAGCCATCTTCGGGCCACCGAACCCGACAGCCCATCTGCTCCAGCAGTTCGCAGAAGGCGACGTCCCCTTGCAGGCTGGATCGGCCGAGCCCGAGGATTTCAACGGTGCCACCGGTGATTGCCGCAGCAGCGGCAAAGTAGCTGGCGGCCGAAGCGTCTGGCTCAACGCCATAGTCACAGCTGGTATAGCCGGTGGCGGCAATCTGCCAATGTCGTTCATCTTGCAGATCGCAATGGCCGCCGAAGGACTCCATGACCCGGCGGGTGAGCGTCAGGTACGGGGTTGAGACCAGCGTGCCGGCCAGTTCAAGTGAGAGCCCATGGGGCATGCAAGGGGCGGCGAGTGCCAGCCCGCTGGCGAACTGGCTGCTGGTGTTGCCAGCGATCTTCACCGCCGCCGCGGTTACACCGTTGGCGGCAATAGTGACCGGCGGGCACTCACCCGGGCTGCCTGCTTCAGCTTCAAGACCGAGGGACCGGAGGGCATTCAAGAGGTCGCCGATCGGACGCTGCCGCATTCGCGGCGTACCATCGAGCCGATAGCTGCCGTGGCCGAGGCTGGTGACAGCCGCTAGGAATCGCATGGTTGTACCGCTAGCCCGGCAGTCGATGGTGGCGGTATCGGCTGGGACTCGTCCGCCGCTTCCCCTCACGGTGAGGCGATGGTTTGGCCAGTCCGCCTCAATTGCAAAGCCGAGTGCCTTGAGACCGTCCACCATTACCCGGGTATCGTCGCTGTCAAGCACTCCGGTCAGCTGGCTAGTGCCTTCCGCGAGCGCGGCACAGATGACTGCCCGGTTGGTGATACTTTTTGACCCCGGGGGCCGGACGCGGCCAGTGACGGGATGATCAACCGGGTTGATTGGGAGCTGATTGGGCAGGGGTTGCGGCATGGAGTGATGATTGACAGAGGGAGCGTGTTCAAGGCTGGTGGCCCGCCCGGGACGAGCCGGTCGGTGTCAGAGCCAGCGGCGGAAAATTCCGTCATCTGGGACAATACTCTACAGCCTTATTTCTTGTCGTGGCCGGAGCCCAACTCATGCCTAAATCTTCGCGATCTCCCACTGAACCCCTGGCCGCTGCCTTGGAGTTGCCGCCCTATGAGCTAACCATGCCGCCACGGGTAATATTCGGCGCTGGTCGGGTCGCTGACGTTGGCAGCCTGGCGGCGACTCATGGTGAACGGGTCTGGCTGGTCACGGGTGGCACCAGCTTCGCCGGCAGTGGGGCCCGCGAGCCACTGCTCGCAGGCCTGAAAGAAGCGGGTCTGCCATATCGGGAGGTGGGCCGCTCAGTTGGAGAACCGACAGTTGACCAGCTGGCCGCTGCCCTGGCTGGCCTGCCTGCTGACCGCAGTGGCGTGGTGGTGGTGGCAGTGGGTGGCGGCGCCACCATCGATCTGGCGAAGGCACTGGCGGCCTTGGCTACAAATATCAGTCCCTGTGACGCGACAGTGGCTGAGGCTGCTGTAATCGATCGGCTGGAGGGAGTCGGTCGTAGCCTGCCGATCAATCGGGCCCCGCTGCCGGTGGTGGCCGTGCCGACCACGGCTGGAACCGGCGCCGAGGCCACCCGTAACGCCGTGATCTCCTGCCCCCGCCGCCGCTTCAAGAAAAGTCTGCGCAGTCCCCTGATGGTGCCACGGGTAGCAGTCCTCGATCCTGACCTTACTGGCTCCTGCAGCCGGCAGACTGTCGCGGCGGCTGGCCTTGACTGCCTGACCCAACTGATTGAGTCGTTCATCTCACGCCGCCGGTGGGCGTTGCCGCAGGCCCTGGTGCTAGAAGCCTTTCCCCGTGCGTTCTCTGCCCTACCGAAAGTGCTGGCTGATCCGGCAGATGATGCTGCCCGGGCGGCCCTTTTGCACGCTGCTTTTATCTCAGGGGTTAGCCTCGGCAATTCCGGGCTGGGGTTGGCTCATGGGGTAGCGGCGGCTTTGGGTGTAGAGTGCGGGACGCCGCACGGTCTGGCCTGTGCGGTGATGCTGCCAGTGGCGTTGCGGGTCAATCGGCATGAGGCAGCAGCCGACCTGGCCCGGCTTGATGCCGCCCTCGGTGGGCCACCACTGCCGCAGGCAGATGCCGTTGCCCGACTGATTGACCGCGTGGATCAACTCTGTAACGAGGCGGGCATTCCCCGCTCCCTCTCGGCCTTGGGCCTCTCGCGGAATCGCCTGGGCTGGCTGGCCGAGAACTCGGGGGGCAACAGCATGCGCGGCAACCCAGTGCAACTGGCGACCGCCGACCTCTGCGAACTTCTCGAGTCGGCCTTTTAGCTGGGGAGTTTTATTCAACGGTTGGACTGAATAGTACTGCCAGTCCCAGGCCAACCACAATCACGGTGAGAGCGACGAGGATGGCAATCAAGAGGGTGGTGTCTGACCGGCGGCGACGATGCGGCTCGACCGGATCGATCACGATATCCACCACCGCTTCACCAGCGAGGGAATCTTCAGCCTCCGCAGGAACAGAGAACCCCTCGCTTCCCGTAGCGATCTCAGCCGCAGCGACAGAGCGAGGCGGCGGCGGCATGAAAAACCGGTGAGCAGGCGGGGGTGGGGGAGGCGTTGGATTCACCATTGTCTCGCCCGGGTCGCCTGGTATTGACTCAGCCTTGCTCATCACTGCCTTTTCTTTTCAGGAAATTCCATCACGACCAGTTTTTTAGTGGCGGGGTCGTAGGCGTATTCTTGGTAGTACGGCAGCATCGGCAGTTGGAGGCCGGCAGGATTCCCCGGCTGAATGATTTCGCTGATAAAGCCATCATAGCCTTGTGGTAATTCACCATGCTGAGCCTGGTAGAGGCTTAGCCGTTGCTCAACTGCTATCACGGCCATTTTCCCGACACTCGTGCGATAGGCATCAGCAGCCACCTCAAGCCCGGTGCCGGTGATTTCCATGTTTGCAGGAATACCACCATCAGCTTTGGCAGCGGTTATGTCGAGTACGTTCTGCGTTGTCTTGCCAATTGTTTTGCGGGGCTTTTCCGCGGGGTTTGGGGCTGGAGACTCACCTGATTGACAGCCAAGGAGGCCGCCACAGAGCAAGGTGACGAGGCTAGCAGACCACCACGATGCATTTGGTTTTGGAGTCATGCATTTCCCTCTGTTCATAATCTCCCAGGCAGTCCGAAGGAATCTTGCCTGCTGCAATACCTGCATTCAGAAAAGCCTTCAGAGTCGTTGCCAGATCGTCAGTTCAGCCAGGGTATGCTGGTGCTTGCGTGCGGTTTCGCGAATAACGAAAGGCACATCTTGCCGCTGATGCAGGCTGAATGTCCCTGCCAAGGCTGCCGTCAGTCCCGCCAATGTCGTCATGGGATTGCCGGCGGCGTCACTGTAGCCGCCTAGCCAGTGCCGCTTCGGCGTGTATTCTTCCAGCCAGGTGTAGGGGGATGTGATCGCCAGCCAGCCGCCGGGCCGAATCCGCGTAGTCATCGCCGTCAAAAACAGCTGCGGTTCGTAGAGGCGGTCGATCAGGTTGCCGGCGAAGACGAGGTCATAGTCGGTGAGGTCGGCGGGCAGGTCGCAGGCGTCACCGGTGGCGAATGCGATGCGGCTGGCCAGCTCAGTGGCCTGCATGTCAGCCAGCGACACCCGGCGGTCAACCGTCAGCACGCCTTCGGTTGGCACTCGAAAGTCGAGTGAACCCGCATCCTGCAGCTGCACCGCCGCTGCGATAAAGCCGGCTGAATAGTCGATGGCGTCAACATGGCTGAACTGCCGGGCAAGCTCGATGGCCGACCGCCCGACGGCGCAGCCGACATCGAGACAACGGTCACGGCTGCCCGGACCGATTGCTGTCATGACCGCTTCGATACAAGCGACAGGGAAGTTGCCGACGCCGAAGGCTTCTGGACCATAGTGAAATTCAAGGTATTGATCGACCAGGCCGCTGGTTTCATAGAGAGCGGCACCCGGAGTCTGGGCGGCGGTAGAGGTCATGAAAATATTCCTTTCGTGCGTGTGGTCGTGCTGCCCGGTCAGTCGCCTTCGACCCTGTTGGCGTTTGCCAGCCCCGTG
>CAZKSP010000247.1:1368-4439 GCA_964555385.1 uncultured Chitinophagaceae bacterium | reverse complement strand
CTCGGCAAAGACATCGCTGGGCCACTCTGGCGGTGGGGCATCACCGGCCGCATGCAACAGTTGCCCCAGCCGGGCCCCCAGCAGCGGTGCCTCAGAGCCACTCAGGACAAGCGAAAGCGGCGTGGCCACCTGTTGCTCAACGGTGCTTTCCAAGGCAGTCCGAACGCCGAGGGCGCTGGAGAGGGCGACCAGCGGATAGGTAACCATTGGCAATAGCAGCGTTACTACCACCGTGCGGCGATCCCGCAGAAACTCAAGCAGATCTCGCCGGGCCAACGACCACGCAGCCCGAAGTGGTGCGACCGATCCGCTCATGCCGGCGTCCCTCCTTCGACAGCCCGAAAGAAGGCGGCCTCGAGGTCGCCGTTGCTCCCAACAAGTTCCGTTCGCGTGCCAGCGGCCACCACCCGGCCAGCATCGATCACGACGAACCGGTTGCAACGGTGTTCAATCTCGTGCAGCCGGTGAGTCGATAGCAGAATGGCATGGCCGTTGTCGCGCAGTCGCTCAAGCGTGTCGAGCAGATCACGCGAGCCGACCACGTCGAGGGCATTGGTCGGCTCATCGAGCACCAGAGCCGGAGGATCGTGGACCAGCGACCGGCCCAGGGAAATTCGTTGCCGCTGCCCTGATGAGAGTCGTCCAGCCGGACGATCGGCGTAGCCGGCCAGTCCCAGGGTGGCGATCAGCCAGTCGACCCGCTCGGTCACCTCGGTGTCGGTGAGCCCATTGAGCCGACCGAACGAGGTGAGCAGTTCGCGGGCGGTGAGCCGGTCGGGCACTCCGGTGGTGGCTGAGACATAGCCCAGCGACCGTCGCACTCCAACGGGGTCGGCGACGCTGTCATGGCCACAGACTCGGGCGGTTCCCGCCGTCGGCTTGAGGAGGGTGGCGATGATTCGAAGTGTGGTGGTCTTGCCGGCACCGTTGGCCCCGAGCAGGCCGACGATCTCACCAGCATCGACTGCCAGAGAAAGCCCAGCGACCGCCCGCACAAGGCAGCCGTCGCCACTGCGATATTCCTTGACGAGATCGGTCACCTCGATGATCGGATCGCTGGTCGGTGGTGTGGCTGGACCTGCCTCCATCAGCCCTCCACGCTTGGCGGAAACTGGCGGCGGTTGAGAATGAAGCTGGCCACCGCCAGCAGGACACCAACCAGGATGAAGACAGCCGTCACCTGCACGATCGCCGGGTTGTCATCAACGAACAAGGTCATTTCGATCGGCAGTTCCCGCCGCCAGGCCATCCACTCGACTAACAGGCTTCGTAGCCGCAGGCTGACGGTCAGTTGGTTGACGACCGCCGGCAGAAATCCGGCCAGATATTCAACGACAAACGCAACGCCGACACTTGCGATCAAGGCCCGCTTGGGCAGGATGACCGCCGGCAGCGTGAACAACGCCGCCCGGCCAATACAGGACAGCATGATCAGCCCGAGAAACATCACCGCCAGCGGAAGCGGCTGGGTGACCTGGGCTATCAGCAGGGTCAGCAGCAGCCCCGCGAACGCAACGCTGCCGGTCCAGATCACCGCTGCCGCAAAGGTGCCCAGCAGGAGGCTGCGGCGACCGCCGGGTCTTACGGCGACATGAATCCAGGTGCCACGTTCAAGTTCGTCGGCAACCACCGGGCACATCGTCACCAGCAATCCCAACACGCAGAGGGCCTCGGGGATGAGGGCGTAGATCATCACCACTGCCATGTTCCGCTCCAGGGGTGCAGTGCGGATGACAGCGAACATGACGGCTGCCGGAAAGATCGCCCCGATCAGGGCCATCGCCAGCCGAGGCTTCGTCAACAGCCGATCAAGTTGGAAACTCATCACGGCTGCCGCGGTGCGAAGCCAGTGGCCAGGCGGGGGCGGCCCGTGGCGGCTGGCAGCAGTGGCTGAATGATCATCCATCATGCCTCGATCCCCCGATGCAGCTGGACCAGCCGGCCAAAGATTCCTTCGAGTGTGCGATCGGCAGCGACGACTTCCCGAACGGTGATCCCATCCCGGACAGCCTCGGCCACGACGGCAGCCAGCCGATCAGCTTGGCGGGTACCGATGATGAGGGAGTCACCGCCTTTGATCCGTAGGGTTTCGACGACGCCGGCCCCGCAGGCACGCTCGGCCAGCAGGTTGGGATCATCGGTCCGAAAGTGAACCTCCGACGGCAGGGCGTCGATCAGCCCTCTAATTTCTGCAGCCGATCCGCTGGCCACTAGCCGGCCGCCAAGGATCACAGCCAGATCGGCCTGCAGGGCCTCAACCTCGTGCAGCAGGTGACTGGCAACCAACAGGCTGCGATCGCGGGCCCAGTGGCGGACAAGGTTGACCAGATCATGGCGGGCGACGGGGTCGAGGCCATCGAAGGGCTCGTCAAGAACCAGCAGATCAGGCTCATGGGCGAAAGCCCCAGCCAGCTTGGCCCGCTGCCGCATACCTTTGGAAAGGGTTGATAGCGGACGGCGACTGGCTTCAGTGAGGCCGACTTCATCGAGCGCCTGGTCGGCCCGCTGCCGGGCCGCAGCCGGCTCAAAGCCACTGAGTCGCATCAAGTAGGTGACCCACTCCTGCGGTGTTGCCCTGCGTTCAGTCAAGTCAGCTGCCGGGCAGTAACCGATTCGCGCCAGGATGGCCGGATTTCCAAACGGCCGCTCCCCAAACACCCGGACTGTACCGATGGTTGGCCGCAGCTGACCGGTAATCAGTCCCAGCAACGTTGTCTTGCCGGCGCCGTTGGGGCCGAGCAGACCGTGGGCGCCTTGGCCGAGCTCAACCGAAACGTCGTTGACGCCGATCACCGACCCGTAGAGCTTTGTGACGTGCTGAAGTGCAAGCATGGAAACAGCTGAATGGATCAGGCTTTGGCCGGGGCGGTCACCCGCCAGGCGAGGATGGCGAGGCTGCCGAAGGTCATCAACAACAAGGTGGCGGTGGCAGGCAGCCAGGCTGCAGGCCGCCGATCGATACCAAAGATCGCCGCCTGGACTGCCCCAAGTGCATGATAGGGTGAAATCCAGGCCCAGCGGTCGAGCCGTGCATCGATGCCGGCTGCACGGGCCAACCAGCGAAACTGGCT
>CAZKSP010000247.1:0-1268 GCA_964555385.1 uncultured Chitinophagaceae bacterium | reverse complement strand
GACTTACCCAGAACATACTCGGTGCGGCCAACCGGTCGGGTGAAATAGACGAGCCAGGCCTTCGCCCGCAGGTCACGCGAGATCAGCGTGGGCGCCACCAACCCCACGACGGCGGCCAGCAGAATCGCTTGCGGTGATCGCATGAAGGCCAGCAGCAGCCGGGTCCAGACCAGCCGCCGGGTCGATTCAACATCGACCTCATCGGGGTCACCCCCAAGAGCGTCGGCCAGCACGGTGCCCAGCATGCCAACCCCGTCGAGGTTGCGGCCCACCTGGGCTCCTTCGCCGAGGGCTGTCAGGCGACCTTCGTCGACGGCCTGCTCGAAGGCAAAGAAACTGGCGGCAAAGAGGAACGCCGGGCTCCAGGCGAAGAAGACAAGCCGCCTGAGCCACCGGCTCTCCCAGGCCAGCCGGATACCGGTCACGGCAATTACCCAGACGGTGGCTGACGGCCCGCAACGCCGGCTGTTCCAAGCCCGATAGCCCACGTCATGCAGCGGCATCAGCGGACTCCTCCAGCTGGTTCGCGAAGACCATCAACGAGCATCGTGCCGCTGGGCTGCTCGGCCTGTCGAAGCGTCTCGACAAAGACCTCTTCCAGCGGACGGCTGGCTGGCGCGAATGAGCGGATGGCAACACCATGCTGTTGAGCGGCCGACCAGATGGCACCGAGTTGGTCGAGCCGCGGGGATGCCAGTTCAATTAGCGGGCCGGTCTCGTTCACAGTGACACGGGCCTGAAGCCCGTCGCTGGTGAGTGCCGCCGCCAGTCGGTCGAGTGGCCCGGTACCGGTAAGGTGGTGTTCCGGCCGGGCAGGACGGGTCAAATCGGCAATGCTCCCAGCCAGGCGGACCCGGCCGCGGGCCAGCACGATGACGCGATCGCAGATTGCCTGCACATCGGGCAGGACATGGGTGGAGACAAAAATTGTCTTCCCGTGTTTCCGGGCGAGTGTGGTGAGCCGGCCGAGCATCGCCCGCCGCTCAATCGGGTCGAGGCCGTTGGTCGGTTCGTCGAGGATCACCATCGCTGGGTCATGCACGATGGCAGCGGCAAAGGAGACCTTTTGCCGGGTGCCGACCGAAAGGGTTTCGACCGGGCGATAGCGTTCTTGTCCAGCATCGCACCAGTCCAGAACCTCATGGGCACGGCGGAGGGCCTCGGTGGCTGGGAGGCCGGAGAGCCGGGCTGCGTATCGCACCATCTCGACCCCGGAAAGGCCAGGCACCGAGCACTCATCTTCAGGCACCACACCGACTGCTTCGCGG
>CAZKSP010000246.1:0-4447 GCA_964555385.1 uncultured Chitinophagaceae bacterium | reverse complement strand
CACCTCAGCATCAGCTCGCGCAGGCTCATGCGGCCACCGACCGGGGCCGGCAACGCCTGCCGTCAACGAAGGCCCTGCGACCCGGAAAGAACATCATGCCACAGAAGCCCCCCGCCGCCATTGGACCGGACGCCTTCATCAACCGCGAACTCAGCTGGCTGGAATTCAATCTCAGGGTGCTCGAAGAGGCCGAAAACCCAGAGAACCCCCTGCTGGAGCGAATGAAGTTCCTGGCGATCTTCAGCTCGAACCTCGATGAATTTTTCATGGTGCGGGTGGCGGGCGTCCGCGAACAGGCCTTTGGGGATGGGGCACCGCAGGATTTTGCTGCAGACGGGATGACCGCCATCGAGCAGCTGCGAGCGATCGCAGCTCGCACCCAGGAATTGGTCGCCCGCCAATACACCTGCCTGCGGGAGAGCATTGGGCCGGCTATGGCAGAGGCTGGCTTCAGCGTCATGAAAGACGCCGATCTGAATGCTGAAGAGCGGGCGTATGTCGATACTTTTTTTCGGGAGCGGGCTCTCCCGATTCTGACGCCGATGGCCTGCGACCCGTCCCATCCCTCACCCCGCTACCACAACCGTGGGCTCTATCTGGGAGCGATGCTCGAACACGAGGAGGGGCTCGGCCCAAAACAGCTCTTTGCTGTTGTCCAGGTGCCTCAGGTGCTGCCTCGAATTGTAGTGCTGCCCGGCAGCGGTAGTGGCAAGGCGTCTTTCCTGCTGCTTGAGGAGTTGGTTGCCGCCAGGCTCCCAGAGCTATTCGGTGGATTTGCGGTGAAATCGTGGACGACTTTTCGGATCACGCGAGACTGCGACCAGGAACTGCTGGAGCAGGAGTCGGATGACATGCTGCGGCTGATCGAAGACCGGCTCAAGGCTCGGCAGCGGGGGCAGGCCGTGCGAATCGAAATTGCCGCCCAGGCCGACGAAGCGATCGCCCAGCGGATCATCGATGATGAAGACCTGCACAGCGGGAGTGAAGAACAAGGTGATGCAGGCTATGACGAGGTCTATCGTATCGATGGCCCACTCGATCTGACTGGAATGTGGGAACTCTACAAGCTGGCCGGCTTCGAGAAATTTCATGATCCACCATTCAACCCCCGAATGCCTCCCGCCTTTCGGCAACGGCGGGATATCTTCGCGGCGATCGCCCGCGAGGACATTCTCGTTCACCATCCCTACGAATCGTTCGATCCGGTGGTCGAGTTTGTCACCTCGGCAGCAAAGGATCCACGGGTGCTTGCCATCAAGCAGACGCTCTATCGCACCAGTGGTGACTCACCGATCACCCGGGCACTGATGGAGGCGGCTGAAGCGGGCAAGCATGTTACGGCGTTGGTAGAACTTCAGGCCCGTTTTGATGAGGCCAACAATGTCAGTTGGGCGCGGCGGCTAGAACGTGCTGGAGTGCACGTTGTCTTCGGTTTCCTCGACCTGAAGACACACTGCAAGGTTTCACTCGTGGTCCGGAATGAGCGTGAGGGCCTGAAGCGGTATGTCCATCTCGGCACCGGCAATTACAACCCGGCAACCGCGACCACCTACACCGACCTTGGTCTATTCACAGCGAACGAGGCGATTGCAGAGGACGCGACGGCGTTGTTCAATCTGCTGACCGGCTACTCGCAGGGGCACGCTTGGCAGCAGTTGATCGTCGCCCCCAACGACCTGCATCGCCGAACCCTTGAGCTGATCGACCGTCAGGCCGTCCGAGCGGCGGCAGGCAAGCCGGCCCGGATTTTCGCCAAGGTCAATTCGCTGGTCGATCATCAGGTGATCGAAGCCCTTTACCGGGCAAGTCAGGCAGGCGTCCCGATCGATATTCTCTCGCGGGGTATCTGCTCCCTGCGGCCCGGCGTCCCCGGTCTCAGTGAGAACATCAAGGTTCGCAGCATCGTCGACCGGTTCCTTGAGCACAGCCGGATCTACGTCTTTGGTGAAGGCGACAAGGCCAAGGTCTTCCTGGCCAGTGCCGACTGGATGCCCCGCAACTTCTTCCGGCGGGTTGAGGTGATGTTTCCGGTGTTGGCTGAGCCGCTCCGGCGACGGATGCTCGACTCGATCATTCCGACCTACCTCGCCGACAACACTCGGACCCGAATCATGCAGCCTGACGGCAGCTTTGACCTGCTCCATCCGGCTGCCGGTGAAGAGCCGGTTCGCTCCCAGGTACAATTCATGAACGCGTCGGATCTGTCCGACACTAAGGTAACCAAGCTTCCCAGCCTTGATGGTGAGGCGGCAGGCCGGCCGGCGACGGGCAAGGCTCGTGCTTCAGGCACGCGGCAGCGTCAGGGCGGGTTGAAGGGGCGGAAGGCCCGCTCATAGACTGTGCTGTTTCGATTCGTCAGCCCGGTTAGGTCCGTGGCCTGATCGATCGCAACAGAGGTACGGGCTCACGCGGACGCTATGGCCGACGATCATTACCAGGTTCTTGGAGTTTCGCGGACGGCGACGGCCGAGGATATCCGCAAGGCCTACCGGGAAATGGCCAGGAAATACCATCCTGACCTCCACCCTGATGACAAGGCAGCGAAGGAGCAGTTCAAGAAGGTGCAGACCGCCTTCGATGTGCTCAACGACCCGAGCAAGCGGGAAATGTACGACCGCTATGGGAGCTCCTTTGAGGGTGTTGGTGGGGGTGGCGGCTGGAGCCCTCAGGGGCAGGCGGGCCCCTTTCCGGGCGGGCCGCAGGCTGGTGCTGAAATCGACCTCGAAAGCCTCTTTGGCGGCGGCTTCGCCGATTTATTCGGCGGTGGTGGCCGTGGGAAACGTGCCGGTCGGAGCCGGCGGGCGGCGGCGACACCGGGTGAGGATCTTGCTGCCTCCATCAGCGTGCCGTTCAAGCTGGCAATCGATGGGGGCAAAACCGAAGTGCGGATCGAGCGAGATGGTCGAGGCGAGACGATCAGCGTCACTATCCCCCAAGGACTTCCCGACGGAGCTCGAATGCGGCTGCGAGGGCAGGGGCGACCCGGGAGTGGAGGCGGTGCTGCAGGCGATCTCGTATTGCAGGTGCGGGTTGAACCCCATCCCGTCTTTCGCCGCGACGGTGATACGCTGCTGGTCGGCCTGCCGATCACGCTCTCCGAGGCGATTGCCGGTGCCAAAGTCGATCTGCCGACACCGTGGGGCACGATCAGTCTGCGGATTCCTCCAGGCACGTCTTCTGGCAAAAAACTTCGGGCTGCCGGCATGGGTGTGCGGCATGCCAACGGGGCCAAGGGTGATCTGATTGCCGACGTTCAAATTGCGCTGCCGGCCGGTGCCGATGCCACCGCGACAGAAGCCCTGCTTGAGGCGGCCCGGGCGGCAGAGGCGACGGTGACCGAGCTGCCTCGGACGGGACTGGTCTGGTGAACGCGGACCGCGGGGACTACCGGTTTCCTCGCGCTGTCCGCTTGCGGCGACCGCTCGATTTTAAGGCGGTCTACGCTAGGCGAACCTCGGTGGCTGCCGGGCCACTGGTGCTCTACGGGCTGCGACGTCCTGACAACACCGTTTCCCGGTTGGGCTTGTCGGTCTCCCGCCGGGTGGGCAATGCAGTTGTCCGCAACCGTTGGAAGCGGCGGTTGCGGGATGTTTTTCGCCGGCTGCAGGAAAGGCTGCCAGTTGGTCTCGACGTCGTTGTGGTCGTGCGGGCGGCCGGTCCACCACGAGCCGGTGCAGCCGGCGTGGCGGCGGTAGAGCGGCTCCTCCTCGACCTGACTGGCCGATTGGTCAAGAAAATTGGCAAGCAGGCAGACAAGGTCTCACCAGCTGATGGTCCTCCGCATCCCGCCCCCCCACCATTGTCGGTGAAAAGGAGTGGCGAATCAGATGGCTGATAGTTTGCTGCAACTGGTACGAGGAATGGCTGCGACCGCCGATCGATTGGCGGTCTTGGTTCTCCTCGGGATGGTTGCCGCCTATCGTCTGATGCTGAGTCCTCTGCTGGGCAGGCACTGCCGCTTCGAGCCGAGCTGCAGTCGTTACTTTGCCGATGCCGTCAGGAAACATGGAGCAATCCGAGGCACAGCCAAAGGCATCGGCCGGATCTGTCGCTGCCACCCTTGGCACCCCGGTGGTCATGACCCACCGTGACCCGGGCGGCAGCAGGCTGATGTCGAAGCCTGCTAACCGATGCCCTGCCGTACGGCCCAGACTGCCGCCTGAGTGCGATCGTTTACCGCGAGTTTACGAAGCAGGTTCTGCACATGCTCCTTGACGGTCTCAACACTGATCGTCAATGCATCGGCGATCTCTTGGTTGGAAAGCCCCATCGCAATCAACCGGAGTACTTGGGTCTCTCTCGGTGTCCGCGGCACCTCAATACCAACCGGAAGTGTGCGGTCGGCAATCCGGCTGTTCATCAGCCGGAGTTCGCCCCGCCGGTGGGGCGGGCCGCCTTCCACCGCGGCCTCGATTGCGGCGATGATTGCTTGGCGGCCAACACTCTT
>CAZKSP010000245.1:0-4510 GCA_964555385.1 uncultured Chitinophagaceae bacterium | reverse complement strand
CCGAGCTGACGACAGAGGTGCCGCCGCCCGTCGCGAAACATCTGCAGGCCCAGCCAACCGTGCCTGACTGATTACTTCTGCCCCTGGCCCATTTGGAAGGCGGGCTTGCCGTCGAAGTAGTAGAGCCCCTCGGTCTTGATGAACTCGAGGCCCGACTTACTCACCCGGTCGAGCAGGGCGACGATCTCGGCGTGTGGAAGGGCGGGACCGTTCTCGGCATCGTCTATCAAGAAACGGCACCGCCAGTGGTCGCAGAGCAGCGTCTGGGCGAAGCCCTCTGGCCAGACCGACATGCCGCGGCTCGAGATCATCCGCAGTTTGAGACGATCGTTGTCGCACGACTGCATGCCCTTGGCCACCTCGGCGGTAGCCCCGACATGCTCGCAGAAGACATCGACCCCCACCAGCTTTCGCTCGACCTGGGGCCGGGTGTAGGGCGGGTTGGTGTTGATGGTGCTCTTCTGCTGGCTGTACGAGACCGCCGGCAGGGTTTCCGGCTTTTGGCCCATTCTGGCCACCACCGCCTGGGCAAACTCCTTGGTGCCGACTTTCTCCTTGCTGACGTCTTCCTTGTAGATGTCATAAGTGTGAATGCCGTCCTCAATCGTCTTGAGCCAGGCGTTGTGGGCCCGCTCAGCCACCTCGTTCTGGCCGATGTGCAACAGCATCATCACCGAGCCAAGGAACAGGCCGGAGGGATTAGCCAGGTTCTGGCCAGCCCGCCGCGGGGCTGAGCCGTGAATTGCCTCGAACATCGCCTGCTCCGGTCCGATGTTGGCTGAGCCGGCCAAGCCGACCGAGCCGGCAATCTGTGCTGCCACGTCACTCAGAATGTCGCCATAGAGGTTTGGCATCACCACCACGTCGAAATTCTCCGGCGTGTCGGCCAACTTGGCGGCACCGATGTCGACGATCCAGTGCTCGTTCTCGATGTCGCCATACTCACCGGCGATCTCTTCGAAGACCCGATGGAAAAGGCCATCGGTGATCTTCATGATGTTGTCTTTGGTGAAGCAGGTCACCTTCCGGCGGCCGTTGGCCCTCGCGTACTCAAAGGCGTACCGGACAATCCGTTCGGAGCCTTGGCGGGTGATCAGTTTCAGGCACTGGGTTACGTCAACCGTCTGCTGGTGCTCAATGCCGGCGTAGAGATCCTCTTCGTTCTCCCGGACAATCACCACGTCCATCTTCGGGTGCTTGGTGCGGACGAATGGGTGATAGGCCACGCAGGGGCGGACGTTGGCATAGAGTCCAAGCGCCTTGCGGGTGGTGACGTTCAGGCTTTTGTAGCCACCACCCTGCGGGGTCGTGATCGGGGCCTTGAGAAAGACCTTGGTGCGGAGGATCGACTCAAACGCCTCAGGAGCGATGCCCGCAGCATTGCCCTTGAGATATTCCTTTTCACCGATCGATATCTCTTCGATTGCCAGACTGGCACCCGCCTCCTTCAGGATATGGAGGGTGGCATCCATGATTTCGGGACCGATGCCGTCACCCTTGGCGACAGTGATGGGAGTGGGTTGGCTCATGGTGGTGGAGTCTTTCCAGGCAGGAGAACAGGTGGGAGAAAAACGGTGGACGGTGTGAAGCGGGCTGTTGAAAAGTCTTCCGCCGCACGAGGCGGCGGTCGGCAACCCCGAAACCCCTTTGGCGTTTGCGAGCTTGCTCAAGCAGAAAAAGACCGTGCATGGCTTTTCGCGAAGCAATTAGAATATCAGAGAAATCAGCGTCGGCGACCCGCCGCCTGATCAGCCTGCGGCCTTTACGGTGGCGATCAATTCCAGCACGTTCTCCACCGGCGTCTGTGGCAGGATGCCATGGCCGAGGTTCATGATGTGACCGGGGCGGCCGCCCGCCCGGGCAAGCACGTCGAGCGTCCGCTGCCGAACCACCTCGGGCGTGGTATGCAGCACCGCTGGGTCGAGATTACCCTGCACCGCCCGGTCCGCGCCCACCCGCTGCCAGGCTTCATCGAGATCGATTCGCCAATCGATGCCCATGACTGTGCCACCTGCCTCGGCAGCCAGGGGCAGCAGCGTGGGGTTGCCGGCTGCAAAGTGAATGACCGGCCCCCGGCCGGCCACCGCCTCAAGTACCGCTCGACTGTGGGGCAGCACAAACTCGCGGTAATGCTCTGGGCCGAGGCAGCCGACCCAGCTGTCGAAGACCTGCACGGCATCGGCTCCGGCATCGAACTGGGCCAGCAGATAACGACTGATGGTGCGGGCCAGCCGGCCCATCAATTCATGCCAGGTGGCAGGATCGGTCAGCATCAGCCGTTTGGTCGCCAGCCAGTTGCGGCTGGTGCCCCCCTCGATCGCATAGCCCAGCAGTGTGAAGGGGGCACCGGCAAAGCCGATGACCGGCAGGCTGGCATCAAGGCCCGCCCGAGTGGCTCGCACGGTCTCGTAGACAAAGTCGAGGGGGCTGACGTCTTCAAGTTCTTGGAATCGGGAGAGATCGTCGGGGCCACGGACGGGATTGTGGATAACCGGCCCTTCCCCTTCGGCGAACGTCAGCTGCATGCCCATCGGCTCCAGCAGCGGCAACAGATCGCTGAAGATGATCGCTGCGTCGACCCCCAGCCGGTCGACCGTCGCCAGCATCACCTCGGCTGACAGTGCCGGCGACTTGCAGAGCTCGAGAAATGTCACCTTGCTGCGGATCGCCTGATATTCCGGCAGATAGCGGCCAGCCTGACGCATCAGCCAGACCGGGGGCCGGGGGACCGGTTCCCGCCGACAGGCCCGCAGGAACAGCGATTCGTGGGCGGGGCTGACGGCAATGGTAGACGGGGAAGAAGGTGACATCGACACAAGTATAGGACGCAATCGGGTACCCCGTCGGCTCGTGCAGAGTGTTTCGCGGGCTACAATTGAGGGTTATTCGACCACAGCACCTGCAGCCTGCGTGAGCCTTTAAGCAGGACGGATTTTTGTCCATGGCTGATTTCATCTCCCGCATTTCCGTCGTCTGCTTCGCGGCCAGCTATGCCGTGGCGTTGGGCTTTGAGGTCACCCGGCTCTGGTTTCGCTCGGGTGTCCGCGGGGTGACGATGGTCGGCTTTGCGACCGCCGGTCTGCTGGCCCACACGCTCTATCTCTTCTGGCGGGCAGCCACTGTCACGGCTCTGCCATTGTCGAGTGCTTTTGACTGGTACCTGCTGGCTGCCTGGTTGCTGGCGGCCGGCTCGCTCTGGATGACGCTCTCCAACCCGCGGACGCCGGTCGGCCTGTTTGTGCTGCCGGTGGTTCTCGGCCTGATTGGGGCGGCGGAACTCTCCAGCCGTGAACCCTTTCCGCAGAGCCCCGCCACGCAGACCTGGGGTGTGATTCACGGCAGTTTCAACCTGGCAATGAGCGTGGCAATTGTGCTCGGTGGCCTGGCTGGCGGGATGTGGCTGATTCAGGCCGGCCGGCTGGCCCGCAAGCAGGCGCCGTTGCAGGGCTTCCGAATGCCGAGCCTTGAAAAGATGTCGCTCTGGGCGTCGCGGATGGTTGTAATCGCTGCCTGTGCCGGTGGCAGCGGCTTCCTCTCGGGCATGATTCTCAATGCTGTCAATCGGCGGCGCGGTCTGCTTGAAACTGTTCCCTGGAACGACCCGGTCGTGCTACGAATGGGCACACTTGTTGTCTGGCTGATCATCGCCGCAGCCATCAGTCGACTGTTCAGCCATCGCCCTGAGGGTCGCCGGGTAACGGCTGTTCTGTCGCTGGTGAGCCTCGCGATGCTCACCGCTTCAATTCTCTGGGGTGTGCTTGGCACCACCCAGCATGGCATGCCACCCCAGCAACCGGTGGTCGCCGCCCCGCCGGTGGGAGGTGCTGCATGAGTCTCACCTTTGTCGGCGGCAGCTACCGCACCGTGCCAATTGAACTGCGTGAGCGGCTGGCGTTTTCGGCTGAACAGGCGTCGGAGGCGCTCGGCCGGTTCCGGCGGGAGTTTCCCGGAAACGAAGCTGTGCTACTCTCGACCTGCAACCGGGTGGAACTCTATGCCGCGGCTGAGCAGCGGCAGGGGCCGCCGCCACCCGATGAGCTGGCGATGTTCCTGGCTGAGTGCCGCGGTGTCGAGTTGGCGGCGGTCAACAGCGTGCTGGCTGGTGATCATGGGCCGGCGGCGGTTAAGCATCTGTTCAGTGTGGCGGCTGGCCTCGACAGCATGGTGCTGGGCGAGCCGCAGATTGTGGCTCAGGTCAAGCAGGCCTGGCAGTTGGCCGTGGCAAGTGGCACGACTGGTCCGCTGACCGGTGAGCTGTTTCAGGCGGCTTTGCGGGCGGCCAAGCGGGTGGCCAGTGAGACCGCGTTGGGCCGCGAACGGCTGTCCATCCCGAGCGTGGCAGTAGCCGACTTTGCCGCCGGCGTCTTTGAGCGGTTTGACGACAAACGGGTGCTGCTGATTGGGGCTGGCAAGATGGCGGCCGAGACCCTTCGCTATCTCCGCGATGCCGGGGCCAGTGATGTGCGGGTGGTCAACCGAACTGCCGGCCGGGCAAGTGAACTGGCCACAC
>CAZKSP010000244.1:0-4531 GCA_964555385.1 uncultured Chitinophagaceae bacterium | reverse complement strand
CGCTGCAGGTGGTGACCGCCTTGTCGTTGAGAAAGACCTGTGCTTCGTTATCGGCCGCCACCACCAGTCGGGCATGGACGGCTGGACTGGAAAGCGTGAATGATGTGCGGAAGGTCAGTCTTTCACCGGGTGGTGACTGGGCTCGATCGTTCGACCAGATCCAAACGGCTTGCGGGGGTGTTGCGTCAGTTGGGACAGCAACTGCCGAGTTGACCCGCATTACGTCACCGTCAGGTTTTCCGGGGGCGGCGTCAGTCAGCTGCCAGAGACAGTCCATGAATTGCTCTGCCGTCAGCCGCCGCGGCAGCGGGCCGGCAAAGACATAGCCACCCGCCGCTGGGTCGGCTGCAGCTGGTGTTACTGCCCCATAGGCCTCAGACGTGCAGATGGTCGCCAGCACATGCTTGATGTCCCAGCCGTGTTCAACCAGATCGCCCGCGAGCACCTCGAGCAGCTCCTCGCACCAGGGCCTGGTTCGGAGGGCCGCGACAGGATGAACGATGCCCCGGCCCAGCAGCCGGGCCCAGAGCCGGTTGACCAGGTTTCGTGACAGCCAGCCGTTCTCGGGCCTGGTCATCAAGGTGGCCAATTGCGTCAGCCGCTGGTCCCGCGGAGCCGTCGGGTCGATCTGACCAAGCTCACCAAACAGCCAGTTGGGGGTCGCCATCTGTCCGGTTGCCTTCTCGCAGCGGTGGAGTTCCAGCGGGTTCTCGGCGGCGATTGCTGCCAGGTCATAGGTCTCTTGGAGCGTCCAACGGTCAACGAAGGAGTCGTGGCAGCTGGCACATTTCAGATTGATGACAAGGAAGGTCTGGCCGACGTCCTGGGCGAATTGGATCGGCACGGTCTGGCTGGCATTGACCGTACCCCGCCAGACGATGCCATCGATGAACCCCCGGGATTCATCCGTCGGGGCAATCAGCTCCCGGACAAACTGGTCGAACGGTTTGTTCTCGACCAGCGACCGATGCAGCCAGCTGGTGATCTGTCGGCGGCCGCCCGTAATGAAGCCGGTGCCGGTGTAGTCGTTGCGAAGCAAGTCGTTCCAGAACGACAGCCAATGCTCGGCATATCGCAGCCGCTGATCAAAATCCTCGCCCAGCAGCGTGGCAACGAGCCGTTGCCGTTTGGCCGGGTCGCGATCGTTCACAAAGGCTTCGACGTGATCTGGCTCGGGCAGCAGCCCGACGAGGTCGAGGTGCACCCGGCGGATGAAGCTGCGGTCATCGCAGCGTGCCGGGTGGGCGAGCCCCTGCTTGCGATGGTAGTCATCGATCACCCGATCAACGGGATTGGTCCGCCCATCCATGGCCGGTGGGAGTTCGACTGGCCGCAGGGCCAGGGGTGGTTCCCAGTTGGTGCTTTCAAAGGCGAAGCCTTCGTCCCAGGGAGCCCCGGCGTCGATCCAGCGGGAGAGAGCGGTGATGGCTGTGGCCGGCAGGGGGTCACCGTCTGCCGGCATCCGTTCATCAAGGTCAGTACTGGTGATCCGGCGGATCAGTTCGCTGGCGGCCGCTTTGCCTGGTACGAAGCCGGCAATACCGGAGTCGCCGCCTGCGAGCGTCAACTCGCGGGTGTTCATTGAGTAGCCACCCTGCCGGGCATCTTCTGTGTGGCACTCGCCGCAATACCTTTTCAGCAGCGGCACCACTTCGTGGGCAAAGTCGATGGCTGGCGCCGGAGCCCCAACTGCGAGGACCAGCAGGACGGCCAGCCCGATGCGGCTAGCGTTTAAAGCGTCCGTCACGGCGATTCCCCCGGGACAGTGTGTAGGCCAGCAGGTCGAGTACTTCGGCTTCATTCAGCTGATCGATCAGCCCTGCCGGCATCAGTGACTGGTTGGCGGCGAACATCTCCTCGATCTCGTCCCGCTTGAGCACCACGAACTTGGTGGCGTCCTCAGGGTCGGTGACGACGGTGATTTCTTTCTCATTCTCACTGATGATCCGGCCGGTATAGACCTTGCCGCGGGCCGTCTGGATCACGTGGGCCTGGTACTGGTCGCTCACTGCCTTGCTTGGCTCGACGATCGCCTCGACCAGATCCTTCAGCTTGAAGCGGCCTGCCGCCTGGGTGAGGTCGGGCCCGGTGGCACCACCGTCGCCATCAAACCGATGGCAGATTACGCAGCGGGCGGCGGCAAAGGTTCGCGCCCCGTGGTTAAAGTTGCGGCTTCCCTTGCCCATTCCCTTCTCCGCAGCAGCCAGCACTGTTTCAACTGTCCACTTTCGGCCCGGTCCCTCCGGCTGCGGCAGCGGCGGTGGGCTGTAGGGCTTGCGGGCGCCCAGCGTTTCGAGGGCCAGCTTTTCGTTGTCGTTCAAGCCAGCAAGACTCTCGTTCTCAATGTTGAGCAGGAACTTGCGGTAGCTGTTGCCACCAGTCCAAGTGCGAGCCCTGTCGAGCCAAGCGAAGTAGCCCTTGCGATCGGCAAGCGACCAGAGGTCTTTTTCATTCACAGTCCTGAGCACATAGGCGTAGTGAATCTGCAGCAGGTCGGTGCGATTCTCGAGCACCCCCGTAACTGCCCGGCCATAGCCTGCGTTTCGCTCGGCCAGCCGCTTGAGGTCGGCCTCACTTGGGGCCAGATTCGTCTCACCTGAGGCGTCGTTTGCGGTCGCAAGCAGGCCAATCAGTTTCGAAACAATGCCTGGAGCCCGTACGGCAACCAGGAGACTAGAGAGAGCCCGGTCGAGTTCGAGGTTGCCTGCCGGGAACAGCGGCGAAAATTTCTCGGCGATGGCCACCTTGGTCTCAGCAGACGGTTCGCCGAGACGGATGAGCGAAAGTTCATAGGCCCGTACCAGATCGAGCCGCCCGGCAGCGTCGAGGCTGGCTGGATCAATCCGGTCGAGGGCGACGAGAATCTCAGCCTGGGCAGACGGCTCAGCCTGACGGGCCAGGCCAATCGCCGCGCTGATCAGGGCCGCCGGATTGGTCTGCGCGAGCGCCTCGGCTTGCCACTGCTGGACCGGCTGATGCTCAAGCACGATCCGGGCCGCGTAGCGGATGAAGCGATCGGGGCTACCAAGATGTTCCAGTGCTAGGGCAATGGCGGCAGCGGGGTCGGCCTGCGGGGCATGGAAGGCCTCCAGTTTTTGCCGCAGGGCTCGCTCGGCTGCACCAGCGGTGTTCCGGGCGTCAACCGGGTCGGTCGATTCGCTGCCTTTGTAGGTCACTCGGTAGAGTTCGCTCTGGCCGCCGCGGCCACCAACGGCAAAGTAGATCGCACCGTCCTTGCCGACGGTCATGTCGGTCAGCGGCAGCGCGTTTCGGGAAACGAACTCTTCCTTTTCTGCAGTGTAGGTTGAACCGGCCGGCGTCAGGTGAATCGCGTACATCGTGCCGAAGGTCCAGTCGCAGATAAAGAAGGCCCGCTGATACTTGGCTGGAATCTTCGCGCCATAGCCAAAGCTCGCCCCGACCGGCGAGCCGGGCCCGATGTCAACGGCCGCCGGCAGGCTGTCAGGGAAGGCAGCCGGCCACTTGGCGGTGCCGCTCCGCCAACCCAGTTCACTGCCACTGGTGGCATGGTTGACCCGGGTCGGCCGGTACCAAGGCATGCCGAAGTCCCACTCCATGTCGGCGTCGTAGGCAAACAGTTCGCCGTCAGCGTTGAAACCAAAGTCATAGGGGTTCCGGTAGCCGCTACTCCAGAGTTCCCACTGCTTGCCGTCGGGATCAGTGCTGACGATGAAGCCGCCCGGGGCAAGCTTGCCGGTGGCATGCCCGTTGCCGTCCCACATCCGGCGGATGATCATGTCTTCGTCCCAGTTGGCCGGCAGGCGACTGGTGCCATCGGCGGCCAGATCGACCCGCCGCTGGTTGGAGCGGATGCCTGCCATGGTCTGTGGCTCGGTCACGTTCTTCACACCGAAGGGAGGGTCGGTGTGGTTGCCACAGATGATGAACAGCCGGCTGCCGTCGGGTGAAAGCAGAATGTTGTGGGGGCCATGTTCACCGCCACCAGAAAAGGTCCGTAGTTTTTCGACAGCATCCAGCCGGTCATCGCCGTCGCTGTCGGTCAGTCGGTAGAGTCCGCTGCCAGTGCCACCATTGCAGACCACGTAGAGACAGTCGAAGGCCCAAAGCATGCCCTGGGCTCCAGTGATGGCCGCCGGTACCTTTTCGACAACTGTTTCAGTTGAGCCATCAGCGGCAGCCGGTGTGATTCGCACCAGTCCCTGCCCCTGCTGGTCACTGGCGTAGAGCCGGCCTCGAGGATCGGTGGCCAGCGACACCCACGAGCCGAGTTCATCGCGGGGAACGACGAAGAGCCGCTCAACCTGGTAGCCCGGCAGCACGTGAAACGGCTGGTCATTTTCCTGGACCTGCTCACCGGGTGTGACTGTTTGCATCAGCTCCCGCGGCTGTTGCCACTGCTTGGGCTCGTCCGCTCTGGAAGCAGGGAGAGCAGCCGCAGAAAAAATCGTCAGTGCGAAGATGAAACCAGAACAACGGAGGAGGGGCTGTCGGGACATCGGGTTTCTCCGAAACCAAGGAAGTGTTTGTACGGATAAGCCTGTCGCTTGTG
>CAZKSP010000243.1:0-4544 GCA_964555385.1 uncultured Chitinophagaceae bacterium | reverse complement strand
CAGGCCGCCCAGATCAGGGCCAACACTCTGGACGAGATCATCCGCTCGACCGGAGAAGGTTTTCTCGGGATGACCATTGGCTGTGCCCGCTGTCACAACCACAAGTTCGACCCCATCAAGCAGGCAGACTACTACCGGCTGTATGCCACCTTCGCGGGCATCCGCCATGGCTCAGCAGCCTGGGCGACGCCCAAGCAGCAGCGGGATCGGGCTGAGACCCTCAAGCCTCTCGAAACCAGCAAGAAGATGCTCACCGAGGACCTGAGCAGGCAGCGGGAAATGATTCTCGCGCGGGGCCGCGAGCAACTGACGGCCTACAAGGCTAAGTGGCCGCGGCCGCCGGTTGACCGCACTGGCACCGAAGAGCGGTTTGCCCCGGTGACCGCCCGGTTTGTCCGGCTGGTCTGCGAGGCGGGCGACATCAACCTGGAAAGCCGCGGCTTCAAGCTTGATGAGTTTGAGGTCTACACGCCGGGGCCTGACGGCCGGAATGTGGCCCTTGCCTCGGCCGGCGGCAGCGCCAGCGGTCCATCCCGGAAGCCAGAGTTTTACGGGCCACAACTGGTCAACGACGGCAAGTTCGGCGCCCGGCTGATTGGCAACAACGAGGTAACGATCGAACTGGCCGAACCGACAGAGATCGACCGCGTCGTCTTTTCGAGTGCCCGCGGCGAAAAAACGCCTGACCACAACCTGTTTGGGTTTGTAGCCGAATACCGCATCGAGGTTTCCGATGATGGTGAACGGTGGACCGAGGTAGCCAGTGGCCGCGACCGTCAGCCCCGAGTGCAGCCGCTACCTGGCGCAAAACCTCCAGCGGGCCGCCAGCAGCCGCTCAGCCATCTGGAGCATCGGCTACTGGCATTAGCGACAACGCCCGACGAAGCTCAACAGCGGCAGACACTCACCGCAAAACTCCGCGAGGTCGAAGCCGCCATCGGCAAAGTGCCGGCCCTCCCTCGCGCCTGGCTAGGCAGTCGCAGTGCCAAGGACGCCGCCGGCCCCTTCCACATCTTCCTGGGCGGCAGCCCGCAGAAACGGGGCGACGAGGTAGCTCCGGCCAGCCTCTCGTTCCTGGCAGAGGTGACCAAGCCCTACCAACTATCGGCTGACACGCCAGAAGCCGAGCGGCGGCAGGCTCTGGCTGACTGGGTCGCCGCTGCCGACAATCCCCTTACGCCCCGGGTGCTGGCGAACCGAGTCTGGCACTATCACTTCGGTACCGGCATTGTTGCCACGCCCAACGACTTCGGCGTCATGGGCGCACCGCCGTCGCATCCGCAGCTGCTCGACTGGTTGGCCCGGCAACTGGTTGCCGGAGGCTGGCAGCTGAAGCCGCTGCACAAGCTGATCATGACCTCGCAGGCCTACCGGCAGAGCAGCCAGTGGCGAGAAGAACCTGCAGCTGTTGATAGTGACGCCCGGCTGCTCTGGAGATTTCCGCCCCGGCGGCTCTCGGCCGAGGAGCTGCGGGACACTCTGCTGAGCCTTGCCGGCAAGCTCGACTCAACGATGGGCGGCCCCGGCTTTCGGCTCTATCAGTTCGAGCAGGATAACGTCGCCACCTACACGCCACTCGATGAGCATGGGCCCGATACCTACCGACGGGCCGTCTATCACCAGAATGCCCGAGCATCGGTGGTTGACCTGATGACCGAATTCGACCAGGCAGACTGCACCCTGTCAGAGCCACGGCGGGCCAGCACGACGACGCCGCTGCAAGCCCTGACACTGTTCAACCACGACTTCACCCTGGACATGGCCGAGGCGCTGGCCAAACGAATTGAGGCCGAAGCTGGCCCAGCCCCGACTGATCGGGTCAATCGGCTGTGTCGCTTGGCCTATCAACGGGTCCCGACCTCAGCTGAGCGCGAGCAGCTGACGGGCTTCGTCACAGAGCACGGGCTGCGGGCTCTCTGCCGAGCTGTGCTCAACTCGAACGAACTACTCTATCTCGACTGACTTTTCTCGACTGACTGTTACCCGCTGGACTGACCACCACCCGGAGGAAGCGCCACCATGTCGTCCCCACCGCTTGCTGTCTTTCCCCGGAGAACGCTGCTGGGCAATGTGACCACCGGCCTGCTGGGTATCGGACTGTCACAGCTGTTGGCGGCCGAGGTGGCCGCGGCGGCCACTGAACCGGCTGGCAGCTGGCGGCCTGGCCGCGGCCAGACGCATTTCCCCGCCCGGGCAAAACGGGTGCTGCAGATCGTCTGCCCCGGAGCTGCCTCGCACATGGATCTCTGGGAGCACAAGCCAATGCTCGAAAAGATGCATGGCCAGCCGCTGCCGGGTGAAGAAAACCTTGTGAGCTTTCAGGGCAAAAACGGCAACCTGATGAAAAGCCCTTGGCCCTTTGTGCCGGCCGGTGAATGCGGCAAGCCGATTTCCTCAATGCTGCCCGAAATGGCTCGCCATGTTGATGACATCGCCTTCTGCCACGCCCTGCATTCAAAAACCAATACTCACGGGCCGGGCAACATCTTCGTGGCCACCGGCCATCCGACCGAGGGCTTTCCCAGTGCGGGCGCCTGGCTGAGCTATGCCCTGGGCAATGCCAACGACAATCTGCCGACCTACGTCGCCCTGCCCGACATTCGCGGTGAGCCACCGAACGGTAAGGCCAACTGGTCAAACGGCTTTCTACCAGCCGAGCATCAGGCGATCGTGATGGCGGCCCACCAGCCGCTTCGCAACCTGCGGCGGCCAGAATCGATTTCTGCCCGTGAGGACGAGGCGACCAGGCAACTACTGGCCGAACTCAACAGCCGCCATGCCGACACGCGACAACAGGAAACCGAACTGTCCGCTCGCATGGCTGCCTATGAACTCGCTGCCCGAATGCAGCTGTCCGCTCCAGAGGTCCGCGACCTTGACAGCGAGCCTGAGTCGATCCACCGGCTCTACGGCACTGATTCGTCGAACGAACTGAAGGCGGCCTATGCCCGCAACTGCCTGCTGGCTCGACGACTGATCGAGCGTGGCGTGCGATACGTAAATCTCTACTGTGCCTCCCGGGCCAGTGGCGTTGACGGGCTGCTCAACTGGGATGCCCACAAAACACTGAAGTCAGACTATGAGCGGCACTGCCCGATCTTCGATCAGCCGACGGCAGCCCTGCTGACCGACCTCAAACAGTCGGGCCTGCTCGAGGACACGCTGGTGCTCTGGACAACTGAGTTTGGGCGGATGCCGACCCACCAGGCAGGAACGGCGGGCCGCGACCATAATCCCGACGCCTTTACGCTGTGGATGATGGGCGCCGGGGTAAAGGGTGGCGTGAGCTACGGGGCGACCGACGAGTTCGGCCGCCGGGCCGAGCAGCAGCCGACCACTGTCTGGGATTTCTATGCCACCGTGCTCGACATACTCGGCTTCGACCACACCAAACTGACCTGGTACCACAACGGCCTCGACCGCCGGCTGACTGACGTGCACGGTCATGTGATTCGCGACGTGCTGGTCTGAGAGGCCGGATTCGGGTCAGCCTGCAAAGCCTGCCGACATGCTGTTCGTACACCCCCGAATGATTGAGTACGATAAATAATCCTGGAAACGTGTGTTCAAGCAAGTTTCCTTGCAAGTCCGAGCCGCAAGCGAGGGAGACCGGGGCGGAGAACCCATTTTCCCCTGCTTGCACTTCGGGCTTCTATGAATCAATTGTTCAATTCGCAATCGTGAACGCAGGTCTTATAGTTTCGCCCGTTCGTACCTCTCGACCCAGAGGTTGTATTCGTGGGAGCGCATCGTGCGTTTGTAATGAAAGCTTTCTCTTGGTGGCGGCTCGCTGTCTTCAGCCTGAGCCTGCTGGTCTCGCCTGCCTCTTCCCTCCATGCAAATGAGGCATCGATTGACTTCAGCCGAGCCATCCGGCCGATCCTGAGCGAGCACTGCTACGCCTGTCATGGTCCCGGAAAACAAGAGGCTGGCCTGCGACTCGATTCGGCTGCAACTGCAGCCGCATTGCTGGAGAGTGGCACGCGGGCAATCACCGCCCACAAGCCTGATCAAAGCGAACTGGTCGCCCGGATCAACGCCGCTGATCCCGACGTCGTGATGCCGCCGCCAGAGTCGAACAAGACCCTGTCGGCGGCCGAGAAGGATCTGCTCGCCCGCTGGATCGCCGGCGGTGCCACCTATGACCAGCACTGGTCATTCCAGCCGATCGTCCGACCGCCGGTGCCGGTGGCCCCTGCTGTCGCATCCGGTAGTGACCATCCGATCGACCACTTTCTCGAACAGCGGCTTTCGGCAAACAGCCTTCCCGTCAACGGCAGAGCCGACCGGCCGACACTGATCCGTCGGCTGTCGTTTGCCCTGACCGGCCTGCCGCCATCACCAGAAGAAGTCGAACGGTTTCTCAATGACCAGCAGCCCGACGCCTATGACCGGCTCATCGACCGACTGCTGGCGAGTCCCCGGCACGGCGAGGAGATGGCTCGGCACTGGCTCGACCAGGCCCGCTACGCCGACACCCACGGGCTGCACCTCGACAACGAACGGCAGATGTGGCTCTATCGCGACTGGGTCGTGCAGGCCTT
>CAZKSP010000242.1:0-4569 GCA_964555385.1 uncultured Chitinophagaceae bacterium | reverse complement strand
GAAGTGCCCATTCGTGCCGGTGGCGAACGATGCCGGCTCCGTGCTCACGCGAGCCGACAAGCTCATCCTGCACAACTAGCCCACACCGTCGGGGGTTGGCGAGGTGCCGGCAGGCGATTCCCACCGGCAGTGAGGAGCGGCAGCGACGAGACCCACTGTTCGGTGTGCGTCGTATCAGCCCCGGCGGCCAGGTCGCTGTGAATATTTGGTCCTACTCACCGAGCAGTTTTTTCAGCGTCGGCTCGATCGCCTCGCCCCAAATCGTATAGCCCTTTTCCTTCGGGTGCAGCAGGTCGGGCATGATCTCCTTTGAGAGCTTGCCGTCGGGCATCAGTAACCGCTCGTTGATGTCGAGAAACACAACCTTGTCACCATCGGCCAGCTTTGTCAGCAGAGTGTTGGCCTTGTCGTTGTTCACCCGGGGGGCATCGGTCGGCTTCTCTGACCGGGGAAAAATCGCCAGCAGTAGAACCTTCGTTTCGGGCGACTTTGTTTTGATCCGATCGATGATCTTTTCAACACCGGCGGCGATCGCCTCAGGAGGATCCTTGCGGTGGCCGGTGTTGTTGGTGCCGATCATGATCACCACCACCTTCGGCTGATAGCCATCAAGCTCGCCATTGTCGAGACGCCAAAGGACATGCTCAGTACGGTCACCGCTAAAGCCGAGATTGAGTGGCTTCCGTTTGCCGTAGTACTGGTTCCAGGTCTGCTTGCCCGCGTTTTCCCAGGCGTGGGTGATCGAGTCGCCGAGGAACACCAGTTCCCAGCCTCCCTGCTTGGCGAGGGCCAGTTTTTCTTCGTGTCGCTGCTGCCACCAGTTCTTCTTTTCACTCTCCATACGGTGCGCTGGAGTGGTCGCGGTCTTGATGGCGTCCTGCACGTGGTTTTCAGCCACCGCGAGGATGGGCGAGACCATCAGGGCAGTGACCACAAGAAACTGGAGAGAGAAGGTGTGCATCTGAATCGCCTTTGGGTAAATAAAGAATGGATCGTGAGATTGCTATACAGTCCACCGATACTATCAGATCAAACCACCGCCGGCAGCCGGACGCAACTTTGTGGCGGGCACTTTCCAGCCTCCAGCCAGCTCATTTCATGGCCCAATCCGGCCGTTCCAGTTCCAGCAGGCTGCCGAGTTGTTCCAGAGCCTGCCGCGATTCCTTCAGGAGAAATGGGTCGGCCAGATCGGACACAGCCAGCCGATCGCGGTAGTGTGTTTGCACCCAAGTCTCGAGGCCATTGAGTCTTTCGGGAGTCATCAAGACAGGCTGGTGGACGGCTGCCAACTGGGCCGACGTGACCGCCAGCCGCAGCCGCAGGCAGGCCGGGCCACCGCCGTTTCGCATGCTCTGGCGGACCGCGACTGGGTGGACCGCCGTCACCGGGTTGTCGCCGGCGATCAGACCGTCGAGCCAGTCACTCACGGCGGGGTGCGCACGGCATTCAGCCGGGCAGATCAGGGCCATGCCGCCGCCCGGCAGGCTGAGCATTTGGCTGTTAAACAGGTAGGTCTCAACGGCAATGGCAAGCGGAATTTCCCGCTCGCTGACTTCGATGACGGTCAGTTCCTCGCCGCAGGCAGTCCGATAGCAGGCCTTTACCGCAACGATGGCCGCCGGCCCGTCGGCATAAGCCTGCTCATGGACAAGCAGCAGGTTTTCGTTGCCGACGGCGATGACATCATTGTGAAAGACGCCAGCTGCGATGGCCGCCGCACTCTGTCGCAGAAAGACGG
This sequence comes from uncultured Chitinophagaceae bacterium, assembly GCA_964555385.1. Classification (GTDB taxonomy): domain Bacteria; phylum Planctomycetota; class Planctomycetia; order Pirellulales; family UBA1268; genus UBA1268. The sequence continues at coordinate 2,831 of CAZKSP010000242.1, read as the reverse complement.
TGCGGTCGGCTGCCAGGCCATGCAGCCGGGCAATCGCCTGGGATGCGGCCAGCGACTGTCGGGCCGGGAAGCGGCTGGTTGAATGCTCGTCAGCTTCGCGGCCATAGGTGAATAGTTCGATGCCGGAGCTGCCATGGTTTGGTGAAAGCCGCGTGTGGTTGGCCGCTCCTTCGTCGGCAAAGCCGACTGCTGCCGGTAGCGGATCGTGTTGGCAGAAGTGTTCCGAGGCCCGAAAGATCTGCCGGAGTACCGCTGCCGTTGCCGCTGTCTCCAGCGACCGGTGCCACTGGCTGACAAGATTGGCGGGCGTCAGATGCAGTCGGCCGTCGGCGGTGTCGGCACTTGGCGAGATGGTGGCTGCGTTGGCCGCCCACATTGACGAGGTGCTGGCCGCGGCAGAAAGCAACTCAGGGGCCTCCCGGGCCGCGGCGGCCAGCACCGCCGCATCGTCGCCCGCGAAGCCGATCTGCCGCAGGGTCGGCACCAGCGGCCGCTCTTGGGGCGGCAACACCCCCTGGGGAATGCCAAGATCGACCAGCAGCCGCATCTTGGCGATTCCCTCAAGGGCCGCCGCCCGCGGGTTGGCCACCTCGTGCCGGTGCCGCTGGGAAGCGAGATTGCCGACCCCAAGCCCACCGTAGTGGTGCGTCGGTCCAACAAGCCCGTCAAGGTTCAGTTCAACAGTTTTATTCGCTACTGGCATGTGGTGCGGCAAAGCGGTTCCCGCTGCCCTATTCGTTCCCATGGTCGTGCGGCTCTTCGGAAAAGTCACCGGCGTAGGGTGTGCCGTCAATAGCTCCACTGATAGTGCCAGCAAATTCCCTAACCGGGCCGAGACTCTCGTGCTGCCCCGCAAAGCAGGAGCAGGCCGAAGCGGTCTCACCCGGTAGCGGCCGGGCTGTCAGGGGCACCTGGATGGCCGGTTCGGTGAGCGTCAGCAACAGGCTGCCTTCGTCTGCCTTGACGGGGGTCGGTGTCTTTTCATCGGCACCGAGGATATAGGCCACCGTCTCGCGTTTTTCATGGTCGACTGTGAACTCGACGTGATAGGTGCCCCCGCCCCAGTCGACGATCGTGCCGCCGTGTGGGCCTGGGGCATGGTCGTGTCCTTCAACCTGATGACGGTCGTGGTCGTCATGGCCATCGTGGGCCACGACTGCCGTGGCCGGCTGGCTAGTGGCCGGTGCTGGTGCCGGTGTACCGCAGCCAGTCGTCAAGATTGTGACAATGCCGAGGGCGGGAAAGGCAAACAGAGCGAAAGCCAAGGAAACAGAGTTTAAGGAAAACGAACGGGTCACGGAAAAGTCCTTTGGTGGGAACGTTGGGGAAGGGGATTGTCGAGCATGTCATCGGGGTTCTCCCCGGCCTCGGCCAGCCTTGCCGCGTCGCGGCCGCTGAACTTCCAGAACAGGCCGGGGTGGATCAGAAACTCACAAAAGGTCGAGGTGAGCAGGCCGCCGAGGATCACCGTGGCGACCGGATAGAGAATCTCCCGGCCCGGCTCCTGCCCGCCGAGGACCAGCGGCACCAGGCCGATGCCGGCAGTCAGTGCGGTCATCAGGACGGGGGCCAGTCGCTCAAGGCTGCCGCGAAGGATGGTCTCGCGGCTGAAGGGCTGGCCTTCTTCGGTCATCAGATGAAAATAGTGCGTCACCAGCAGGATGCCGTTGCGGACGGCGATTCCTCCCAGCGAGATGAAGCCGACCAGGCTGGCCACCGTGAGCGGCTGCTGGGTTACGACCAGCGCCACCGCGCCGCCGATGAAGGCGGTCGGCAGGGCGTTGAGCAGTTGCAGCACAATTCGCACCGAGGGAAACAGCAGCATCAGCACGGCGAACATGCCGACCACCGATACCGCGGCCAGCATTCCGATCAGTGTCGTGGCCCGCTGCTGGCTCTCGAACTGGCCGCCATATTCGATGAAAAATCCCTCTGGCAGTTCCACCTGTCGGCTGATCCGCCGTTCAATCTCGGCCACCGCCGTGGCCAGGTCCCGGCCCTGCGTATTGCAGCGAACAACCAGCCGGCGGCGGGAGTTTTCGCGGTTGATCGAGTTCGGCCCGGTACCGGGGCCGATGTCAGCCAGATCACGCAGTTCAATCTGCCCGTGGCCCCTCGGCAGGTCGATCCGCAGGCGGCCTAAGTTGGCATAGTCGGTCCGCGCCGCTTCCTCCAGTCGCACCAGCAGATCAAACCGTCGCTGTCCCTCCAGCACCTGCGAGACGACCGATCCTTGTAGGGCTGTCTGGATGACCCGGGCCACGTACTCCCGCGAGATGCCGTGAAAGGCAAGGTCGTCTGCCCGCAGCCTAATATGAAGCTCTTCGGTACGGCGGATCGGCTCGACCACCGGTGGCGTCACACCGGGCACGGTTCGCACCACCGCGGCAATCTGGTCGGCCACCCGGATCAGGCCGTCGAGGTCGTCTCCGACCACCTTGATCGCAATCTGAGCGTAGACGCCCGAAACCATGTGGCTGATCAGGTGGGCCAGCGGCTGTTCGACCTCGATGGCCACCCCGGGCACCTCGGCAGAGAGTTCCTCCAGCAGAGCCTCGATGATCTCATCGCGTTCCCGGTCGGTGTTCGGATTGACGCTCACGATGTACTCACTGACGTTGACCGGGGCGGCATGCTCGTCCATCTCGGCCCGGCCGGTGCGGCGGACAAAGTGCAGGATCTCTCCCTCCGGGCGGCTGTCGGTCAGCTGCATGGCCCGCAGCTTGGCGTCGATCAACCGACAGGTTTCGTTCGAGGCATCAAGCGACGAGCCCGGCGGCAGCGTGACGTTGATCTGTATGCTTCCCTCATCAAACGGCGGCAGAAAGTTC
>CAZKSP010000241.1:0-4581 GCA_964555385.1 uncultured Chitinophagaceae bacterium | reverse complement strand
CCGAGGGAGAGGGCTGTGACAGCCTTGGCCATTTCATAGCCGAGATAGAAGGCATGGCTGGCATCGACATCGTCCCGCCCCTGCTCGGCCAGTTGGTCGAACAGGGCAAAGGGATCACGGGCTGCCAGATGCAGGCTTCGGCCAACCAGATGAATTTCGCCTCGCTCCGCAAACACCCGAAAGTTTGGGTCGCGGATCGAGGCGGCCAGCCGGTCGAGCACCTCGTCGCCGTGCTCCTGAGGCTTCCCCCCGCGGAGCGTCACTAGCTTCGGCTCGACATGTTTGGGCAGCGTTTTGTGGGTCACGGCGTGATGCACCAGCCGCCGGGCCAGGTCACACTCCCGCACACTGCTGCGGGCCCAGTGAATCACCTCGGTGGTTAGTACCGAGTGGATGCCGGTCTCTTGGCAGAAGCCGAGCAGCAGGGTGTTGATACCGGCGGAATCGACATCAGTCAGTTCGGTGAGATTACCAATTCCCATCATCATGGCGGCGTCGGGGTACCGCCGGCGAACATCGAGGTAGCGGCCAAGGCTGGCGGCCAACCCAAAACCAATCGGCTCGAGAACCGGGTCGAGCCGCATGGGCACCCCGACCGAGGCGAGCCGTTCAACCGTTTCGTCAAAGCCCACGAGCGTATCGGGCACATCGGGGACCACCACCACCTCGCAGCCAAAGTCGGCGGCGGCGGCGGCATTGCTTGAGTTGACCGACAGCACCAGGCTGGCCCCGGCCCTGGTGGCCGCCAGCACCTCCGCCGCGTCAAAGCTGTCGATCGAAACGCGGAAGCCCTCCGTCACCAGCCTGCCTACGGCATCGCCAACCCCTGCCCAGAACTCGCCTGGCGTACAACCGATGTCGATCACGTCAGCCCCGGCGGTCCGTAACCGGGTCGCCTCAGCCAACAGTTCGGCCGGCCGCATCCGATTGGCATGGTTGATCTCGGCAATGATCTCGATGTCGTACCCTCCGTAGCCGGCTAGATCCTGCCGCTGCTGTCCAAACCACTCATCAAGCCGCCGGCAGTCATCGGGCCCCCGTTTGACCGGCACGCCGGCGGCCTGCTCGACTGAGGCCAGGGTGCCACGGCAGAGGCCCGGAATGAGCACCAGGTCAGTTCCTGGCGGCACCTTTAGTCGGCGGGCAATCCAATCGGTCGTCATCAGGGCTGCGACGGTGATGTTCAGCGTCTGCACTGTCGCCGTGAAGCCGACCTGCGACGCCAGCCGCTCCAGCAACGCCCGCAAGGCCGGGTCTGCCAGCTTACCGGTGACGAAATGGATGCGTTGGCCAGAGTACGAAGCAGCAGTCATGCCTTCAGTGTATGCTCCGCAGAGACGTCGGTCGGACAGATCCACTGGCGTCGGTTCACCGCCAGTTCCAGCCCTGCTCCCTGCCGCCGCTACCGTGATACTCGAAGGCCTGATCACCAGTTGCCACCCCGACGGCAGCCTGCACCTGGCGGCGATGGGCCCAGAAGTTGTAGCGTCCCGCCGGTTCGATCGGCTGGTGCTCAAGCCATTCGCCGGCAGCCGCACGGCTGAACTGCTGGCCGCGACCCCCGAGGGGGTCTTTCACCTCACGGACGATGTGCTGTTGCTGGCTCGGGTGGTCACCGGCAGCCTGACAGAGCCACCGGCGGCGTGGCCAGCCGAGCAGGTTCGCGGCTGGCTGCTGAAGGATGCCTGCGAGGCCTTCGAGTTTCGGATTGTTGAGGCCGACACCAGCGGCCAGCGAGCACTGCTGACGGCTGAGGTTGTTGCCAGCCATTCACACCGCCCTTTTCGTGGCTTCAACCGAGCCGCTCATGCCGTGGTGGAAGCGGCCATTCTCTTCAGCCGGCTGCACCTATCTGGGGCTGCGGAAATTCAGCGGCAGTTGGAAATACTACGACCCCTGATCGACAAGACAGCCAGCGATCGCGAACGCCAGGCCTTCGAGCTGATCGCGACCGGCTGCGGCGGGTAAACCTGTCACCGGCAGCTTCGTTTCCCGAACACCTCTCAGTCCGAAGCCGAAGCTGCGGCAGCGGGATGATGATCGTGGTAGTGCTGCCGAAGCGCATCGAGGCCGAAGTTGCTCTCAAGCGAGTGCCAGACCACGTGAACATGGTTCGCATCATTCTGGGTATTGTCGTATTCAATAATGAAGGTCGGGCCTGTGACCCGATAGTAGTGCCCCTCGCCCCGCTTGAGACTGCCAGCCCAAGCAAAGAAAACCCGGTCGAGGCCGGCACGGCGAATCTCCTGAAGGGCCCCGTCGGCAAGCTCACCCCGTAGGGTACGAGCCACCTGGGCGATCAGCCGCTCAAGCTGCCGTTGCTGAGGCATTGGCATGTCGGCAAACGCCAAGCCAGCAGGGTCTCCGAGATCAATCGGCTTGTCAGGCACGGTAAAGACTTCATCAGGAGCGTCTGCAGCCAGCAGAGCCTTTTGCTGATCAGCTTCGTTCAGCGACTGCATCAGGTGCCGGGCCAGATCCTCTTCAGCCGCCAGTACCCGTTGGCCGGCATGGGGACCGGTGCGGACCTCGGCGGGATTTGCTCCAAGAAACAGTGGCGTCGACGCCACCGTCAGGCCCGCGACCGAACTAAAGTTGAGCGACAGGTGATGCCCTTCGAATCGCCAGCCCCAGGGCTCGCGTGCAGAGGGCATCCCAAAGACTGACAGACAGTACTTCTCCGGGTCGCGGCGGGCCTCGTTGCCAGGCCGATCTTTTTCCAGTTCACGGAGGATGCCTTCAAGGCTCATGATCGTTGTCGCCTTGAGATAGCCCTCGTGACTGAGGCCCGACCGCAACAGGGCATACGCCGCCCGCCGCTGGGCGAGGCTCATCTGTTTGATCGGCAGGCCCAGCCGTTCCCGCGGGATGAAGTGCCAGTTGAGCCGCTCATCACTGTCAAAGGCAAAGCTAGCGGCTTCCCGCTGCTGGTCGTCGAGTGTTTCAAGCCAGGCCGTTGCCTTGGCGGCCATGTCGGCATTGACGGCGGCGGCTGGGATCTGATGGGCAGGTTCGTGCGCCTGCAGGCCGCCGACACTCACCAAAAACAGCAGGCAGAAGATACCGACGCGATTCATTGTTCATTGCTTTCGTTGGGGATGGGACGATCAGTCCTGACTGTTTCGATCGTAGCTACATGCAGAAGCGGGCAGATATCAAACTCGGCAGGCAGGTCGTCATCTTCGACCTCAGTCCCGACGAGGATGTCATTTTTGAGCAACCAGGCCATTTCGGGATGACGAACCTCATAAGACTTACCACTCGACATGACGAGACGGAAGGGGCGAAACGGCTGCTCTTTGAGCAGTTGGCGGATTCCTTGGGGAGACATCGGGCACCTCGGCTGGGGAAGATCGGCCGCGCAAATTGTTCATGTGCTCACTAATTCAGGTTTGCTGCCAGCGTGCTTCCTTGTCAACCAATCCGGTGCTTCTCGAGTACCGCGTCGGTCAGCTTGCCGCCGACACCGGGAGCCTCGGGCAGGGTGTAGTGGCCATCGACAACCCGGATTGGGTTTTCCCAGATGTCGAACAACGACTCGTAGCAGCATTCGAGCATCGGCGTATTTGGAGTGGCGGCAGCCAATTGGGCATGCACGTTGTGCTGGACGTTCGTATGAGGAATCACGGCGAGGCCAAAGGCCCGGCCGAGGGCTGCCACGTCGAGCCATTCTTCGATACCTGAAAGCTTCGTCACGTCAGCCTGCATGATGTCGACCGCCTGCTGCTCAACGTAGTCGCGGAAGTCATGCAGGGTGTAAATCGTCTCGCCAACCGCGATCGGCAGGTCGAGCGCCTGGGCGAGGGCCGCATGAGCCCTGACGTCAAAGGGGTGCATCGGCTCTTCAAGCCATTCGATGTCAAACTCCTCGAGCCGGCGGCCCCACACCATGGCGGTCTTCAGATCCCAAACCGTGTTGACGTCGACCATCAGTTTGATTGGGTCGCCGATCGCCTGCCGCACCGCCCGGACCCGCTCAAAGTCTTCCCGCGGGTCGGACCGGCCGAGCTTCATCTTCACCGCGTCAAAACCACGGTCGATGATTCGCTGCATGTCGGCGACGAGTTCCTCGGTGCTCCAAGTCAACCAGCCGCCGTCGGTGTTGTAGGCCTTGACTCGCTGCTTTGCCGGGCCGAGGTGCCGCCAGAGCGGCTGCCCCTCAAGCTTCAGTTGGATGTCCCAGAGGGCGAGGTTCATCGCGCAGAGGCCAACCCGGGCCACCCCGACGCGGCCAATGAAATGGGTGGTTGAGTTCATGGCCGCCATCAGCGATTGCCGCTCAAGCGCTGGCCGCCCAATCACTGCGGGGCCGTAGCAGTCATCGATCATCGCTTGGACGGCCCGCATGCCTTTGGAATAGTTCCAGTTGAAGCCATAGCCAGTCACACCGGCATCGGTTTCGATTGCCACTTGGACGAACTCAACCGAATCGACACTCGACTGGCTGTCGGTGATGGTCCGCTGCCCCAGCGGCACATCGAGCAACGTGGTGCGAACGCCGGTAATGACTGGTCCACCCAGTCTCTCAGCTACCATTGAGCCAGACTGCTGCCCCGGGGGATCTGCCGAGACTGGGCGGGC
>CAZKSP010000240.1:0-4600 GCA_964555385.1 uncultured Chitinophagaceae bacterium | reverse complement strand
GTCGTCGGTGGTCCGGCTGACCATGTGGATGTGGGGGTCGATGTAGGCCATGGCATTCCTGCGGCTTGGTGGATTGATCGTGGTGACGGCTCAGTAGTTGCCGTTGGGATCAGCCCCAAGGGCTGACTGGGTGTGTGCCGCTGGAGTTGGCTCAGCCGTGTGATCGCTGAGCAGTTCCTGCACTCGCCGGACCCGGTCGGCCCGGCCCTCACTGGCAGGGTCGATCAACAGCGGGATCGCCTTGTGAAGGGCTCGCACCCGCACGTCCTGCAGACCTTCACTGCCACCAGCCCGTTCGAGCCGGTCCAGAAAGGCAGCAATGTCAAGCAGCTTGGCCCGATGCTCCATGAAATAGAAGTCGACCACTTGCTGGCTGGTCAAGGGGCAGGTCTGTTTCGCCATCATTGTCTCCTCGTTCCCTCTCAGTTCATGTCAGCTTACGCCGTTGGTTTACACCCGCCCACAAAAAAAGCTGGGGCGGCCTTGCGGACGCCCCAGCTCTCGTGCGGATATCAGTCGGCGGCCGCCAAGGCCTGCAACCGATCGATCAATACATGTCGTAGTCACCGCCGTGACCGGCACCACCCTTGCCCTTGCTATCCTTCGGCTTCTCAGCGATGAGGGCATCGCTGGTCAGCAGCAGGGTCGACACACTGGTGGCGTTCTGCAGTGCTGTCCGCGTGACCTTGGCCGGATCAATGACACCGATTTTCACGAGGTCCTCGTACTTATCAGTGGCAGCGTTGTAGCCAAAGTTGCCTTCACCCGAGAGCACCTTCTCACAGACAATCGAGCCATCCTGGCCGGCATTGGTGGCAATCATTGAAACCGGAGCCCGCGAGGCCCTGACAACAATCTGGTAACCCACGCTCTCGTCATCCGACAAGCCCTTCGGCTTGACCTGTGAACTGGCCCGCAGCAGGGCGACACCGCCGCCTGGCAGAATGCCCTCTTCAACTGCCGCACGGGTGGCGTGCAGGGCGTCTTCAACGCGGGCCTTCTTTTCCTTCATCTCGCTTTCAGTAGCTGCTCCGACGTTGATCTTGGCGACACCGCCAGAAAGCTTTGCCAGCCGCTCCTCGAGCTTTTCGCGGTCGTAGTCGCTGGTGGCATTTTCGATCTCACGGCGGATCTGCTCGATCCGGGCCTTGATGTCGGCCGTCTTGCCGGCACCCTCGATGATCGTCGTGTTGTCCTTGTCGATGATCACCTTCTTGGCCCGGCCGAGTTCAGCCAAGCCGAGATTTTCAAGCTTCATGCCAAGGTTTTCAAACACGGCCGTCGCACCGGTCAGAATTGCGATGTCCTCGAGCATTGCCTTGCGGCGATCGCCATAACCCGGTGCCTTGACAGCCGAAACCTGGAAGGTGCCCCGCAGCCGGTTGATCACCAGCGTGGCCAGTGCTTCGCCATCGACCTCCTCAGAGACGATCAGCAACGGCTTGCCCGCATTCACCACCGACTCAAGCAGCGGCACTATGTCTTTGACCGTCGAAATCTTCTTCTCAAAGACAAGGATGTAGCAGTCTTCCAGCACGCACTGCATCGCCTGTGGATCAGTGACGAAGTAGGGCGACAGGTAGCCGCGGTCAAACTGCATCCCCTCAACGAACTCGATTTCGGTCGACAGGCTCTTGCCTTCGTCAACAGTGATTACGCCGTCCTTGCCGACCTTGTCCATCGCCTCGGCGAGAAGGTCGCCGATTTCTCGGTCATTGTTGGCTGCGATACTTGCGACCTGGGCCATCTCCTTCTTGCCCTTGACCGGAATCGCCATGCTCTTGAGCTTTTCAGTGATGTCCTCGACCGCCTTTTCGATGCCGGTCTTCATCTGAATTGGGTTGACCCCGGCAACGACTGCCCGCAGGCCTTCGTTGAAAACAGCCTCAGCCAGCACGGTGGCGGTGGTGGTACCGTCACCCGCCACGTCGCTGGTCTTGCTGGCCACCTCACGCACCATCCGGGCACCCATGTTCTCGTAGGTGTCCTCAAGATCGATTTCCTTCGCGACGGTGACACCGTCCTTGGTGACAGTGGGCGAACCGAAGCTCTTCTGCAGGATCACGTTGCGGCCCTTGGGGCCGAGGGTCACCTTGACCGCCCGAGCAAGCTTGGAAACACCCCGCCGCATCGCTTCGCGGGCTTCTTGGTCAAACGCCATCATCTTTGCCATCGAAACATTCTCCTGTGCTTGTAAAGTTTTGGTTTGTCTGTCTGATTCCGCTGATGGCCGGACTATCCAGCCGATGCTCGGGACTGATCAGCCGAGAACGGCGAGGATGTCATCCTCCCGCATCAGCAACAGTTCTTGGTCGCCTACCTGAAAGGCCTCGCCGGCATAACTCGTGAAGACCACCCGGTCACCCGGCTTGACCTGAAGAGGATGACGGTTGCCTTTGTCGTCGAGTTTGCCCTCGCCCACGCTGACCACAACACCGCGGGCCGGTTTGTTTTTGGCTGAATCGGGAAGCAGGATGCCTCCGGATGTCTTCTGCTCACTTTCTTCACGCTCCACCACGACGCGGTCACCGAGGGGAATCAGGGTCGATTTGGCCTTCCCGGCCTTGCTCGCAGCGGCTGCCATTCTGGATCCTCTTGTCTTGGAAAGTGATTTTGGGCACGAAAACCGGAGGCGAGTCGAATTGAGGTACAGCCCCTGGGGGGGCAGTCACCCGTCGCATGCCTGCCTTGACGGCATCCGACAACGCCAGGGTTGTGAAGCGGGAGCAAGTCGCGCGCCAGACTGAGTTCTTCGGCAGGAAATTTCGTCAAGAGCAGTTTACGCAGCCGAAAGTAAAGCAATTTTCTTCCTTTTTTCGCCGCACGAACCGTCAAACCGCTCGCACACAGAGCATTTTCACCTCGCCGCATCCGGCACGAAGCCTGCCACATTGGCGGTGTATGTCGCTCGAACGTGTAAGGCCGCCCCAGTCGCAGCCCACCGGATGTGCAAGTTCATCGGCAAGCGATGGAAATCATCTCAGCGAGGCGGTACGCTTGTGGCCTCAGGCGAGATTGGGAGCGTTATTGCGTTTTCCAGATTCGTCCCCTCCTCGAGCGGAGAATGGTCACTGCAGCAGACCCATCGGCCCGAAATAGCATTGACGGCTGAACTGCAAGTGGTGTGTGGAAACGAGCGTCTGAGCAATTTTTTGTGGAAAAAGCAGCCCCGAAGGCAACGGCCCTACGGGCCCTGATGAGAGGCAAGGCATGGCAAATTACCGCCGGATTGGTGTCACGAAGAATGGCGATGTCGCAGTCGTTGCATTCAATGACAAGAAAATTCTTGATGAGGCCAGCATCCAGGAACTTGGCAGTGAGCTCTTCGGTTTGGTCGAGCTCCAACAGGGCAAGGGAATCCTGCTTGACTTCGCCAACGTTGAATTTCTCTCAAGTGCAGCCCTCGGCAAACTGATCACCCTCGATCGGAAGGTGAAGGCTGCCAAGGGGAAGCTGAAGATGTGCAATATTCGGCCAGAAATCTTTGAGGTCTTTCAGATCACCAAGCTGAATAAAGTCTTTGATATCCGCAAGGATGAAGCCGACGCCATCAAGGCTTTCTGAACAACCGAATTGCTGAAGCTGGACAATTGCCGGTCTTTTGCTCGCCGGCCTGCATCGATTTGAATTGACCGCCATGTCGCACTCACCGTCCCAACAAGTTTCTGATGCTGATGGGTCAGCCTGGCGCAAGGCAATCGATCTTCCCAGTGAGCGGGGAGCGAGCCGTCTGATCATGGATGATCTGCTCGAGAACCTCGGTGTCCACGGTTGGCCAAGCGCCGACATCTTTTCGATTCATCTCGCCGCAGAAGAGGCAATCGTCAATGCGATTGTGCACGGAAACAAACTTGCTGCAGACAAGCGGGTGCATGTTGAGTGCTTCGTATCGCCGACAGTTGCTCGAATTGAGATCACCGACGAGGGCGAAGGCTTCGACCCGGCGCAGGTGCCTGACTGTACTGACGACGATCGGCTGGAGGTGCCCAGTGGCCGGGGTGTCATGCTGATTCATAACTTCATGACACGCGTCGAATACAACGAGAAGGGCAACCGGGTTCTGATGGAAAAAATCCGCGACAGCTGAAGACGCCGTCGGTATCCGATGGTCAACTTCTGTCGGGGCATTTTTTGCGATCGAAACACCGCCTATCTCGATTTCAGGGTTGGATTTGAGTAAGTTTTGCAAGGTCAGGGATCTTGGTCCCGACCGCTATTCCCCGATAGCTCAATGGTAGAGCGTCCGGCTGTTAACCGGCAGGTTGTAGGTTCGAGTCCTACTCGGGGAGCTCGTTTTTGTTCTGCGTACTCGCAGTACAGACCAGTTCACAGAAAACGCCGTGAGGTTCGCCCTGCTGTTTGCCAGGACATTCGGGACTTTTCCGCGCGAGTACTCGCCACTCAGTCTGCGCGGCGACATCAGTCGCATCGCGGCACCTGAAATGCCCATCGGAATTACTGCGAGACCGGTCAGTTTGGCTTGAAACAGAGTTGGTCGACTGGTTTTGCAGCTGATCAGCACTCGATTTGCCAGATTCATCGATTCATTGCCTGCTCAGCAGGTTGCGGATGCTGACTGGAGACAGACGTGGCAGTTCTG
>CAZKSP010000239.1:0-4608 GCA_964555385.1 uncultured Chitinophagaceae bacterium | reverse complement strand
GAGTTCGCTGTGCAGCCAGCGGCAGCGGACGTTTCGCTCCTGAAAGTAGTTTGAGAGGTCTTCGGCCAGCTTCTTGGTCAGGGTGGTGGCGAGTACCCGGTGGCCAGCGGCGACGGTTCGTTCGATCTCCCCGGACAAGTGGACAACTTGATTCCGTGCCGGGACAACCTCGATCACAGGGTCGAGCAGGCCGGTGGGCCGGATGATCTGCTCGATCACTTCGCCCTTTGTCTGTCCGAGTTCCCACTGGCCCGGCGTCGCTGAGACGTAGACCGTCTGGTGGAGTTTCTTTTCAAACTCGTCGAACATCAGCGGCCGGTTGTCGAGGGCACAGGGCAGCCGGAAGCCGTGCTCGACCAGCGTCATTTTCCGGCTGCGGTCACCGGCATACATGCCTCTTACTTGTGGTACCGTCACATGTGACTCGTCGACGAAAAAGAGAAATTCCTCGGGGAAATAATTGAACAGCGTGTCGGGGGTGCTGCCCGGCGGACGGCCCGAGAGCGGTCGCGAGTAGTTTTCGATGCCGGGGCAGAAGCCGGCCTCAAGCAGCATCTCAATGTCGAATTTGGTGCGAGCCGAGAGCCGCTGGGCCTCCAGCAGTTTGCCCTGACTTTTCAGCTCTTCGAGCCGTTCTTCCAACTCGCGGCGAATCTCTCCCACCGCCGCCTTGATCCGGTCCTCCGGCATAACGAAGTGCTTGGCCGGATAAAAATAGGTCTCGTCCTTGCGGGCCGCCACCTCACCGCTGGTCGGATGGGTGACGGCAATCGACTCGACCGTGTCGCCCCAGAACTCGATCCGGGTTGCCAACTCGTCGTAAGGAGGCCAGATGTCGATGGTGTCGCCACGGACCCGAAAGCGGCCCCGCTCAAGGGCCATGTCGCTGCGCTCATACTGCACGGCTACCAACTGGGCCAGCAGATCATCACGGGAGAGCGGCACGCCGGTGGCGATTCGAATGACCATCGCCCGATAGTCTTCGGGCGACCCCAGGCCATAGATACAGGAGACACTTGCCACCACGATCACGTCGCGGCGGCTGACGAGAGCACTGGTGGCCGCCAGCCGGAGCCGGTCAATCTCCTTGTTGATGGCCGCATCCTTCTCAATGTAGATGTCCCGCTGGGGGATGTAGGCCTCGGGCTGGTAATAGTCGTAATAACTGACGAAATAGTGGACGGCGTTGTGGGGGAAAAAATCACGGAACTCGGCATAGAGTTGGGCGGCAAGGGTCTTGTTGTGCGATAGCACCAGCGTCGGGCGGCCGACCTGGGCGATTGTGTTGGCCATCGTGAAGGTCTTGCCCGAGCCGGTCACGCCCATCAGCACCTGTGAATCTGCCCCTTCTCTGATGCCCTGCACCAATGCGTCGATTGCCGCTGGCTGGTCGCCGGCTGGTGGATAAGGCGATACCAGTTCGAAGACTCCTGAGTTGAGCGCTGGCGATGAACGTCGTGGCATGGCGTCAGCCTCGGTCGTCCCGGGGAGGAATGGGGCGGATGTAGGGACGAATCTGCTGCAGGGTGACCGGCCCAATCCCGCTGACGTGCCCGACAGCGGCAACATCCGGAAAGGGGCCGTGTTGCTGCCGATACGCGATAATTCGCCGGGCCATCGTTGGCCCGATGCCAGGCAGTTGCGAAAGTTCCGGAACCGCTGCGGTATTGATATCGAGGCTGAACTGAACCGTCGCAGGAGGTGGCCGGTCATGATCGACCAAGGTCGCTTGCCGCAGCAGAAGCCAGGCGGAGAGTGTCAGCAAGCTGATGGCAACGATACCAGTCAGCAGGAACTGACTTGCTGCCGGCGGTGGCGAGAGGGGGTGGGCCGAACGATCGGAAACCGGATCAATCACGACTACCCACATAGCGAGGATGAGGCGACGCTTTCAAATCTCGAGCGTCAGTCCGATACCGGGTGAGCGGATGGCCACGCTGCCAACCACTTTCGTTGTATCATAGGCTTAAACGGCCGTGTTTCTTGGGAGTTTTTTCGAGAATGATGAGTCCCCAGTCGCAAGCCCGGCCAGTTGGCCGGGATCACCGGCAAATTCGCTGGTGCCGTCAGCTTGAAGTAACGGTGCGGCGGGCGGCGAGAGGCTGGATGCTTGAGGATCTTGGCTTTGAGGCTGACTGGACAAGCGTCGCCATGGTCTCGGCGACGGCCACCGGAAGTCTCGCCGTAGTGGCCCGCCGGCGGGGAGTGATCGCTGGCCTGCCGGCCGCCGGCCTGGTTGTCGCCGAAGCCAATTCTCAACTCACCTGGGAACCGCTCGTTGCCGATGGCGACCTGGTTGAGCCGGGGACGGTAGTTGCGCAGCTGGCTGGACCGATCAGATCGATCCTCCAGGTAGAACGGGTGCTGCTGAACCTGCTCGGCCGTCTCTCGGGAGTGGCGACAACGACGCGGAAACTGGTCGACGCAGTGAGTGGCACGGGGTGCCAGATCTATGACACCCGCAAAACCGTGCCCGGCTGGCGGTTACTCGATAAATACGCCGTGAGTTGTGGTGGTGGCTCGACGCATCGGCTTGGTCTCTACGATGCGATCCTTATCAAAGACAACCATCTTGCGGCAGCGGCGGATGGGGGCATGACTGTTGCTGCGGCCGTCGCCCGGGCCAGAGGCTTCATCACCAAAAGTTTTCCTCCTGAGCGGGCAGCAACCATGGTGGTTGAGGTTGAAGTCGATAGTTTGCAGCAGGCGGAAGAAGTGTTTGCTGCTGGAGGAACGAATCTGCCGGACATCATGCTACTCGACAACATGTCGACAGACCTGCTTCGGCAGTGCGTCGGTAGGAGAAACCTCCAAGCTCCTGATGTGGTGCTTGAGGCGTCCGGTGGTATCACACTGGAAACCGTTGGGGCCGTCGCGGCCACTGGGGTTGACCGAATCAGCACTGGCATGCCGACACATGCCGCCGCTTGGCTTGACGTCGCACTCGACTGGCAATGAGTGGGAGACGCGAGGTGCAGATGCACCGGCGATCTGTTTAGACGCCCATCAGCCGGTTAGACGCCCATCAGCCGGTTCCGCTTCGTTCTCCGCTCAGCCCGCAGGCGAGCTCGGCGTTTCGTCTCACTGGGCTTTTCGAAGAACTCTCTCCGCCGCATTTCTTTCTTGATACCACTTCGTTCAACCAGTTTCCGGAAGCGGCGAACCGCTTCCTGGATGCTTTCGCGATCGCGAACCGTCAGTTTGACCATGAAGATCTACTACCACTCTCTGTACATGTGTGAAAATCAGCGGAGGGTCATCTCCGTTGCGAGCCCCGAAGTGTAGCAGAAAGTGCCTGGTGGCGTCCATGCGGGTGCGGAGGGCCGGCACATGGCCCACCTGCCCGCCGGGAGGCGGCTCGCTGGAGTGGGGCTGTGAAGGTTTGCTGCCCCGGTACACTGCATTCTCGGCCGTCGCTGCGACTGCCCGCCCCCCCTGCTGCTCTCGCCGCAGAAAGAGCCGGAAATCCCATGAGCGAAGTCATCAGAGAGGGCCTGGCGGCCGCCTTTGGCTGGAACGATACCGAGTCGTCCCGTCAGTTGGTGGCTGCCATTGTGGCGGTGTTGCTCTTCCTGGTGACGGCGCCGCGGGGCCGCCGCTGGCTGGCCCGAGGATCGGTGATTCTGCTTGCGGTCTGCCCGCTGCCGGCACTGTTCGCCCTGCTATTTCCCTCGGCGAGCGGAGCCGACAGCTTCGCTCTTCAGACCGTACGTTTCCTGATGCTGGCCTCGCTGTTGCAGTCTCTCCTGCTGTTGCTCGTGGTCTCCGGTTGGGAGCGGATCGGTCGGCCGCTACCGAGGATATTTCTCGACGTCCTGCGGATCGGCCTGACCGGCATCGCCCTGATCACTGCAGCTTGGGAGGCGGGGGCTGGCGCGGGTGATCTGTTTGCCGGGTCGGCCGTGCTCACTGCGGTTCTTGGCTTTGCCCTGCGTGACACCCTTGGCAACATTTTTGCCGGTCTGGCAATCCATGCCGAGCATCCCTTCGAGGTCGACGACTGGATTCAGTACGACGACAATCCGGCCCACGTGGGCAAGGTTGTCGAGATCAACTGGCGGGCCACCAAGGTGATCACCCTCGACCTGGCCTATGTGATCATCCCCAATGGGCAGCTGGCTCAGGCCTCGATCCGAAACTTCACGAAGCCTGAGCCCTGGTCACGCCGCAGCCTGTTCATTACGGCGCCCTACGAGGTGCCACCCCAGCGGGTGCAGACGATCATGCTCGAGGCGGTCCGCGGCAGCTTTGGCGTGCTTGATGAACCGTCTCCGTCGGTCGTCACCAACGCGTTCACTGACCGCGGCATTGAGTACTGGGTCCGGGTGTTCACCACGGAATTTGGCAGACGTGATCGCGTTGACGGCATGGCCCGCGACCGGATTTTCTATGCGCTGGCCCGTCACGGGATCCGGCTGCCGGTGGCTACCCATCAGGTTCGGCTGACCCAGTTGCCGGCACAGCCCGAACGTCCCCGCGAAACGGTCGTCGCTGAGCGGGTGGCTCGGCTCGAGGCGGCGGGCATCCTGGGGGTGCTGAAGCCGGAGCAGTTACAGTCGCTTGCCAGCGATCATGTTGAGCGGACGTACGCTGCCCACGAGCCGATTG
>CAZKSP010000238.1:0-4621 GCA_964555385.1 uncultured Chitinophagaceae bacterium | reverse complement strand
TGCCAGAAGCTTTCGCATGCAGTCAAGCTGTGAATGCAAGTTGTTTGATAGCAATGACTTGCGCGCGACTTTCGGGGACTGCCTTAAAGCCTGGCAGGGCTGCACCAGGGGCAGGCATGAGTAGCTCTGCCTAAAAAGTGCGCAGCAGGCGTGTTTCGCATTTGCCAACTGTCCGGTTTTTGCGGCTTCCGCGATGGGAGTCGTTTACGGTGCTGTTGGCCCCGCTTTTTCCGCGAAATTGGTCGAATTTCCCTCGGTCCCGAGAGCAAGTTCGAGGACCGCCGCGGCCAGATCATCTGAAACGACACGCTGTAGCGCCTGCCAGCCGGGGACTGCGTTCACCTCGAGAAGCCAGAGGGTGCCGTCAGCTGCTGGCAGGAGATCGACCCCAGCAAGTTCGGCACCGACGGCCGCCGCTGCCTTTCGGGCCAGCTCGATCCAGTCGGCTGGAGCTACGAATGGGGCGGGCTGACCCCCAAGGGCGATATTGGTCCGCCATTCACCGGCGGGGGCCAGCCGCTTCATCGCATAGGTTCGATCTCCCACGACCAAGATGCGAACGTCCCAGCCTTCATGCGGAATCTGCTGCTGTACCAGCATGGCTCCCTGATCGCGGAGCTGTTCAGGCGGCTCACCGTCTTCGACAAGCTGGCAGAGCCCACGGCCGTTCGAGCCAAACAGAGGCTTGGCGATCAGGCGGCCTCCCAGTTCTCCCCGTACCCGGTCCAGATCGGCCGCAGACTGCACCAGTGCCGAGGGAACGACCGGCAGCCCTGCTGCTGCAAGTCGGGCAGTGGACAGGTATTTGTCGATAGCGATTTCAAGCGCTGCCGGCTGGTTGAGTATCCTCCGCCCCTGGGCTGCAAGTCGTCCCAGAACGTCCATGCGGCTGATGACTTGCTCAAGCGTGCCCGCGGGCATGCCCCGGACGAGCAGGCAGTCGGCCAGTTCCACTGCCTCGGGAAGGAACCGTTCTTTTCCGTCGCCGATCAAAGCCGCCAGTTCTGGCCAGCTTACGACCTGCCCGACGGCCCGACGGCCACATCGCTGCAGCAGCTGGGTGACATGCCAGCTATGAGAATTCCCGATCAACACAATCCGCGGCCGGTTTGCCATCGCGGTTCAGCCAGTTGCCGTAAACGACTGCTCGATCACCCCCGCCTCAATTCGTCCAAAGCGTCGGCGGCGACCAGTGTCATGATTGATCAATTCAACCATCGCCGGAGCAAAGAGCGCCGGATCGAGGGCATAGAAGTCTCCGTTGGCCTGCTTGAACAAATCGCGGAATGGCTGCCCATGAGCCGGCGAGTGGCTGCTGACAATTTGGGGGCCGATGAGGTCGAGGCTGGCATCATCCCCAGTGATCTCAAGCTGAACGAAACCACCGTAGAGGATGGCGTCGTTGGTACGACCGATTGCGGTCAAGTCGTCGGCTGCGACTGGGGGCAGGGGGGCGGCTGCCTGCCCGGCGATGATTCGGTTGAGGTCGAACTTCCGTTCGTGCAACTGGTGCAGGGCCGTCTCAAGAGACCGGGCGACCACCTGCAGCGTACCCGCCGGGCTGGCAGTGGCGGCTACCAGCAAAATCAATCCATCCGGTTCCACCCCTGCCCGATCGGCAAGATGGCGACAGACCTGTTCTGGAGGAAGTTGGCTTGCCTCAAGCAGGCCGACTGCCACTGGAGCCCGCTCCCGCCGACCGATTGTCTCAAAAATGTCCTCGCCTCCGATGGCGGCCCGCAGGGGTCCACTCGCCATGGCAAAGTACCCGCCGTCGTCCACTTTCCAGCCGGCATACTGCGACGCCAGGCAGGCGGCGACTGGATCGGCTGATGCAACTGTGACAACCGGCCAAGGGCATTGGGGCCAGACCTCCTCCAGCGGCGTGCCGCTGGCTTTGTCGCGCAGCCCGACCTCGCCGCGTCCTCCCAGGGCCGCTCGCGCCAGCAGCAGGCCCAGGTTATTGTTGCCGGTGGCGGACACCCCGCAGTCAATGACTCGACTTCCTCCACGGTCATGGATTGCTGCGGCAAAACTCGCCGGAG
Organism: uncultured Chitinophagaceae bacterium; assembly: GCA_964555385.1. Taxonomy (GTDB): domain Bacteria; phylum Planctomycetota; class Planctomycetia; order Pirellulales; family UBA1268; genus UBA1268. The sequence goes on along the minus strand of CAZKSP010000238.1, from coordinate 2,576 downwards.
TGGAAAGGAGATCGTCGAGCAGGATGACGGCTGCGGCATTCAGTGAAACTGCTTCGGCCTGCTGGTTTACAGGATCGGTGTCGACGGGGTGATTCAATGCAGCGGTGCTTCTCAAGATGGTAAGAGGGTGATTTGGCTGCTCTTGAATAAGACTGGCGGCTGACTGAGCCACAAAACCCCGGAAAACTCCTATTTTTGTCGGTGTAGACTGGAATCGCAACTGCCTGTGCCTTGGCTGGCGGCAATCCAGCGATGTCACGGGCCGACACCACCTGCCGGGAAGACGGACGAATGCCGAGTCTCACCGTCGAAAATTACGTCAAAGCGATCTATCAAATTTCGGCAACCCAGGCAGATCAGCCTGTCAGTACCGGCCAATTGGCGACCGCGCTGGGCGTCACGCCGGGGACGGTCACAAGCATGCTCAAAACCCTCGATGCCGCTCGTCTCGCGGCTCATACGCCTTATGAAGGGGTGGCTCTCTCTGAAACTGGCAGGGCGCTTGCCCTCCGGGTCATTCGTCGCCATCGGCTGATTGAGCAGTTCCTGGTGCAGACCCTTGAGATGACTTGGGACGAGGTTCATGAAGAAGCTGAACACATGGAGCATGCCGTCAGCGATCTCCTGATCGATCGCATTGATGCCTTTCTTGGGCAACCCGATGTTGATCCGCACGGCGATCCAATTCCAAGGGGGGACGCCAATCGAATTGCAGAAGTCACCGACGCCGGCCACCCCTTATCGGCTGCTGCGGCTGGCGAGCGGTTTCGGGTGACCCGTGTACTCGATCAGTCTCCTCCATTTCTCCGGTACCTTTCAGATAGCGGACTGGTGCTCGATGCGGTCGGTCGTGTTGAACGGGCGGTCGATGATGCTGGCGTGGTCCAGGTTCGCATTGGCGGCGGGGCCGTTGCCCTTCCACGCGAAGCTGCTGCCAGCCTGATTGTCACTCCGCTTTCGTAGCCGCGGCTGGCGAGCCGGGCAGCTGTTCCCAAACCGCCGCCTGCCCCAGGCATTCATCGACCTCGACGCGAAGGCCCGCAGTGAGAGGTTGGCCGGCCCGGGCGAAGGTAGCAAGCAGTTCTTGGCCGATCCAGCGGCCCAGCCACTCAGCAGTGGTGTTTGCAAGTGGCAGCAGGCGGCACTCATCGGCAGGAAATACCCAGCGACGACTCCCAAAACGAACCTCAACCTCGGGCTGCCCCGCCACGGTCTGCTCCCTGACGTGAATGAGTTGATTTTCGGTTGGTAGCAGCATGGCATGATCGAGCCGTTCGACAATGGTGGTCAGGGTGTCGCGTAACTGAATGAAATCGACCACCATGCCGTGAGCATCAGGGCTGCCGAAGACCTCACAGGCAACAGTCCAGTTATGCCCGTGAATGGGCTCACAAATCTCGTCGTTCAGGGTGATGAAGTGGCCCGCTGAAAAAACGTGAACGGCTTTTCGCATGGTGACGCGGTAATGGTCGGGCATGGGTGGAGTTTGCCTGGAGGAACTTTTGGGGATTGGAGTGGGCCGTTGTTGCGTTGTCAGGCCGAGCCCCACGCCATTTCATTTTGTGATCGATCGCCAAAGGTGAATATAGAGCGCCGCAGCAACGAGGTCGGCCGTGGTGCCGGGGTTGAGTCGCCGGGGGGCACGGAGGTCGCGGTCGAACCGAGCAACTGCGGTTGTCCAGTCTGAGCCGGAAAGGTTGGCGATCGCCGCGGCCTGTCTCGCGACGTCGATCGCTGTTGCTAGCCCGTGTCGTCTGGCGATGAGGGAGTCGGGGGTGCGTGCCAGTTGTCGAAGTGCTGTCCGCACGACGGTCTCCTCCCAGCCGCAGCCGGCCGCCTCGAACGCTGCCAGGTCGGCTACGGGCCCGGCCCAGAGCGGCTCATAGCCCTGTGCCCAAAGTGCAGCGATGCTATCGCTGGGAACCTGTTCGGCTGCCGCTTGCATGGCGGTAAGGATGGATGCGGGGGCTTGCTCGGCGATATCGTGAGAGGACCGTCGGCCGAGACCGCCCGCACCGGCGGCCCGAATGGCTGCATAGATCGCCACCGCGTCGGTACTGTCGAGGGTTGCCAGTGTCTGCCGTACTGTGGCTGGCGACAGATCACCTTCAGCAGCCGAAGCTGCGGCTAGTGGAGTGACTGCCAGTACGATTCCGAGGTTGGCGTTGGACTGGCTGACTGCCCGCGCAGCAGTGACGGCCTCCTGGATCAGCTGGCCGAGCGGTTCTCGGCCGGCCCGGTCCAGTGGAGGCCCGATCGCCATGGCGGCAGCCCGTAGGTCGTTGTAGCAGAGGTCGGGAAAGGCTGCGGCTGGGTGGACGTTGCCCGGCTTGCGGGCCGTGGCCTCAAGGAGGCTGGCAGCAGTGGCTATTCCACCTGGGCTTTCCGGAGCCATGCCAGCCGCCTGACTTGCGGTCAATGCGAACGCAGCCTCGCGGAGCGACTGCTCGCCGGATGGAAAATATGAGTTCTCGATGTCCAGCATCATGTTGGCGGGCATGGTATGTATCAAGTGACGAAAGCGAAGGGTGGTTTTCCACCTCAGCATCAGTTCGCTCAGGCTCATGCGACCACCG
>CAZKSP010000237.1:0-4638 GCA_964555385.1 uncultured Chitinophagaceae bacterium | reverse complement strand
GCTGTGCCACTTGCCGACGTAGGCCGTGGCGTAGCCGGCCGCCCGGAAGTGGTCGCCGATCGTCCGCTCGCTCAGCTCGATCCGGTCAACGCCCCGGTTGCTCGAGACATCGACCGCTCCGGTGCGATGGTTCCACCGCCCGGTCAGGAATCCGGCCCGGGCTGGCGAGCAGAGGGGCGACGGCGCATAGCAGTCGGTCAGCCGCACGCCTGCAGCGGCCAGCCTGTCGAGCACCGGGGTATCGAGATCAGGATTTCCATAGCAGCCCAGATCGCCCCAGCCGAGGTCATCGGCCACGATCAAGATCACGTTCGGCCGCGCAGCCGCCGGTTCGGCCGCCGGTAAAGCCGCGACTGCTCCGGCCAGCACCAGGCAGATACCCAGCGGCCCAAGAGTGACGCGTCGTGAAGCTCGTGTGAGTGTCCCTGACAACGACGGTTCCTCCTCAGCGTCCGCTGGCCGCCACCGTCTCGGCATAGACCAGCCGTCCGGTGTAGGCGTCGTGCCAGCGGACGGTCACGCTTGGCCGGTCGAAGGCCGCCAGCCGCAGGCCGGTACCCTCGGGCCGGCCCACTTCCGCCGCGTTATTGACCCGCACGATGCCGTAGTAGGCATTGCGAATCCGCTGATAGGGCAGGTCGTTGGGAAACCCCGACAGCCAGCGAACATCGACCGACCGGCCCATGCTTTCCCAGCTGCCGCCGGTCGGCGGGTTGCCAAGCGTGGCCAGCGGATGGCCGGTCGAGGCGAGGGGGCCGCAGAGAAACTCCCAGACGTTGGCCGTAATGCGAATGCTGGCCGCATGGTGCACATCACCCGAAAAGATCATCACCGGTTTGCCAATTGCTTCGAGTGCCTCAAGCAGCCGCTCTCGCTGATGCAGGAACGACGGAAAGCCGTCCCCCTTGTCATCGCGGTCGGCCCCCGGCTTGGTGCTGACATGGGCAGCGGTGTGGTAGACCGTCCACGGATCGGGGGAAATCAGAAAGATAAAATCGGCAGGGGTAGTTCGAGCCGTCTCGAGCAGCCACCGCTCCTGGGCCTCACCGAGGATGAATGCCTGCGGATCAGCCCGGTTCTTGCCGTTGAAGCGGCTGCGTTCCCCCCGGGTGTCGAGCGCCAGAAAGTGGCAGTTGCCCTGTTGCCAATCGTAGTAGTGGTGGGTGCCAATGCTGTAGCCGGCTGTTCCGTTCTTCGTTAGGGCCGGCCGGACCCGCAGCCGGTGCGAATCGACCACCTCGACAAGCCCATAGACCCCGGCATTTGGCGGTGGCGTGGCGGCATCGCCTGAGGCCGGACGCTTCCAGCCCGAGTCAGGCCGGGTGTAGCTGCCGACATGAATCGTGCTGACGGTAGCCGGATCGAGACCGGTGAAGTCGGCCTGTTCGTCGATAAGCAGGTCAACGCCGGCCGCCATCGTTGCCGTACCAAAGCGAATCGCGCCGCGGGAGGCCATCTGCGGATTGGCCCACGCGGCGTAGTCACCGTAGGCGGCCAGGCCGATATCCCGCATCAGATGCCGTCCCTCGCCCAGGCCGACCTCTCCACAGCCGTGAATGTCCCAGCCGACGTCATGATCGTCAAAGGTGAACAATAGCGGCAGCCGGCGGGCGAGCCGAGCAAACGATCGGCCTCGCTCAAAATAGAGCCGGTAGTTCTCACGTACCCCATCCAGCGTGCCGTCCCGTCGCTCTTCGTAGATGATGTCGCCGTTGATGATCATGAACTGAGGTTCGTCGCCGTGCCGCGCCAGCAGCGTGTCAAAGACAGGCGAGCTGGCATAGTGGCCACCGCTGCGGGGCCCGGGCTCCTGGGACATGCAGTGGCCGATCGCAAAGCAGAGGTTTGTCAGCCCATCGGGATTGACCGCGTCATCCCGGGCGGTGCCGGCGTCTGCCAGCGTCTGGAAGGCCGGCCAGGGATCATGAAAGTCAACACGGGTGTCGATCAACTGCCCGTCGATACGGATGCCGTAGAAGTAGCGGGTGTCAGCGGAGAGGCCTGTGAGGTCGACTGTTCCGGTGTTGTCGCTGGCGGCGATCGTCTTCCCCGGCACACTCGGGGAGTCGGCCGTGAGCGGCACTTGCGTGTCGTAGACAACCGCAAACTGCCGCGGCTGATCGGTCCGCAGCCAGATCCGCACACCATCGCTCGCTGGTCGGCCAAGCATTGGCCCATGGGTGAGGCCCGACGTCGGATAGGGCAGGACGTCGTTGGCAACCGGGCTAGGCCAGTCAGCCGCCGCAGCCCAATTGACCAGGCCAACCAGCAGGGCCGCGACCAGCCAGCCGCGGCCGATTAGAACCCGCCGGCTCATGCCCGCACCTCGAAGCCTTCCCGCTGGGGCCGCGAGAGAAACGCGTCGGCCTCCGCGTCATTCACAAACCGGCCAGCCTCTGCATTCCACTCCAGCGGCCGCCCCAGCCGGCAGGCAATGTTGCCCAGGTGGCAGGTGGTGGCACTGGCATGCTGGCTCGCCACATCGGACACCGGCTGTCGCCGGGCCTCGACACAGTCGAAAAAGTTCCCCATGTGGTTCATGATTGCCTGAATCTTCCCGGCCCGCTCAGGACGCCCGAGGTTGTCGAAGTCGTAGACCGTGAAGGCATCGCGAGGTAGTGGCTTGTCAGCCAGATCCTCGACCGGCTTGCCGGTAAGGCTGCCTCGGTTGACGAAGATGCGGCCCTCGCTACCGGTGAACATGATGCCGGTGCGGCCGTGATCGGCAACGCTCATCGTGACGCCACCGGGGTAGCGGTATTCAACTGCATACTCCAGCGGCACATTGAAGCCGTTCGGCGTGGCCGGATACCGAGCGGTTCCCTTGACCCCAATCGGCTCGCTGCCGATCGCCCACTGGGCAATGTCGAGGTGGTGCGCCCCCCAGTCAGTCATCTGGCCACCGGAGTATTCCAGCCACCAGCGAAAGGTGAAGTGGCAGCGTTCTTTGATATAGGGCACGCTCGGGGTCTGGCCCTGCCAGAGGTTCCAATCGATGCTGGCCGGCTGAGCTGAGGGCTGAAACGGCCCCCCCACCTCGTTGGCCCCAATGACAACATCGACCCGCTGGAGTTTTCCCAGCCGACCCTGCCGGACCATTTCGACGGCGGTGCGAAAGCGATGGTCACTCCGCTGCCACGAACCGACCTGCACAATTCGCCCTGTCTGATTGACCGCTTTGAGAATTTCTTCACCTTCAGCCACCGTGAGCGTCAGCGGTTTCTCACAATAGACATCTTTTCCCGCCTGCACGGCGTCGATGATCATCTTCGAGTGCCAGTGGTCGGGAGCCCCGATCAGCACAATCTCGACCCGCTTGTCATCGAGCAGCCGACGATAGTCCTGATGGCGGCTCGTGACTCCGGCGTATATCTCCTCCGGCGTCGCCTTGACCTGCTGGGTCACCTTCTTGTCGACCAGCGACAGGTCAAGCACCGCCTTGTCAGCATCGGCGATCGCCACGATGTCGCCATGGGGCTTGGCCCGTTCGGCGATTACGCTGCCCTGATAGCGGAAGCCAATCACTCCCAGGCCAGGCCGTGAGTTCTTCAGCCGTGCCACCGTCGCCGGTTGGGTTTCCGCAGCGGTCCCGGCCCGTACCAGGGCGAGTGTTGCCGCTGTCGAATGCCCCAGAAATGCCCTGCGATCCATCTGCCACCTCCACGTAAAACGGTCCCAGCCAATCTCGCCGATGTGTTCACATTGTTACGGGCGTCCCGCCCACTGTCATGCAGTTTTTCAGCTACCCGATGTCCTTCTGGTGTCTACGGGACGGCCAGTGGATCATTGCCGTCTATCGCTCGTCACCGTTCAGTCAATTGCCGCTTAGGAGGTGCCAGAGCTACCCCTTCAATCAAATGTGCGACCAGGAAACTGCGGATGTCGTGCAAACCGAGCCTCCACGACTACTTCAGCGCAGCCAGACCGGTGAAGGGGCGACGGCCTCTCATCTGACGCCCTCGATTGACTTGCTGCGCCCACCCACTGCGAGCTTTTGCCGCGTGAAACGGTTCCCTGAAGACGAAGCCTGCCGGTAATGCTTAGTAGCTGCCGATCAGGACCCGGTCGTTATCGCTGTCAGCAATCACCAGCCGGCCATCGGGGGCGATGCGGGCACCGTGGGGCCGCCGTAACTGGGTCGCCCTCCAGTCACTGCCGACGCCGGCACCTGCCCGCGGCGGCATGCCGGCGACGAGATCGATCAACGCCGTCTCCGGGTCATAGCGACGCACGGCATGGTTCTCAGTATCGACGATCAGCACCCGCTGATCGCCGTCCATGCAGACATATTTTGGTCCGCTCAGCCGGGCCTCGCGGCCCGGGCCGTCATCACCGCCGTAGCCAGCTTTCCCCGAAGCATTGACGACCGTCCGCAGCCGGCCGTCACGAATGGCTACCAGCGCATTGCCCTCACGCAGGACCAGATAGACCGTGCCATCGGCAGCCTCACAGACTGCCCGCGGCCCGGCCAGTGGTGACTCAACCGCCTTGGCCCCATCAATCGGACTGCCCTTCATGCCGTTTCCAGCCAGCGTCGTGACCGTGCCGTCTTTGAGGTCGATTGCCCGCAGCCGGTGATTCCTAATGTCGGCAATCAGCAGCCGGCTGCCATCAGGCGAAAGCGAACCACAGTACGGC
>CAZKSP010000236.1:0-4660 GCA_964555385.1 uncultured Chitinophagaceae bacterium | reverse complement strand
CCCCGCGGGCACCACCGCCCGCCATCCAGACACTAAAGCCATAGGGGTTGTGGTCACGGCCGGCCGTTCCCTGGGCAAAGGGCGTGCGGCCGAACTCACCGCCCCAGACCACCAGGGTGTCGTCGAGCAGGCCACGGGCCTCAAGGTCGGTTAGCAACGCCGCTATCGGCTGGTCGACCTGGGCGGCCATCTTGGCGTGCCCTTGTTTGATTGCCCCGTGCTGATCCCAGGGGTTGGCCCGGTTGCCGCCGCCGATGTTGTAAGAAAGGCAGGAGAGTTCGATAAATCGGACGCCCCGCTCCGCAAGCCTGCGGGCCAGCAGGCACTGCCGGGCGTAGGCCGCCTGCTGCGTGTCGGCGGCGTCGAGGCCATAGGCAGCCTTTGTCGCCGCCGTCTCACCTGAAAGATCAGTCAGTTCAGGCACCGCTGCCTGCATCCGGAAGGCTGTCTCGTGGGTGCGGATCGCCGCCTCAATCGCCTCCTCGGCAGCCGACCGGGCTCCAAAGCGACGATTGAACGAGGCCAGAAAGTCGAGTTTGGCCCGCTGCACGGCCAGCGGATCAGCCGGTCTGATGTCCCGCAGGGCTGGGTTGGCATCGATCTTCAGCACCGAGCCCTGATGGTCGCTGGGCAGGTAGCCGTTGCCAAAACAGGGCAGCCCACCATGGGGCGGGGCGGCATCGCCACTTTGCAGCACGACGTAACCGGGCAGTTCCTCACAGGCTCGGCCCAGGCCGTAGCTGATCCAGGCTCCGGCACTGGGATGCCCGAGGAAGGGAAACCCCGTGTGCATGAAGAGATTGCCCTGGGCGTGCTCGCTGAACTTAGCCGTCATCGACCGAATCACTGCCAGCTTGTCGACCTGGGTGGCAATCTTTGGAAACAGCTCGCTCACCTCCGTGCCGCACTGGCCCCGCGGCTTGAAGGGCCAGAGCGTCGGCATGATGGTGCCGTTCTGATTGAACTGCGTCCGCTCAATCGGCACCGGCATCGGCTGGCCAGCTCGCTGGGCGAGTTCCGGTTTGGGATCGAATGAGTCAACATGGGAGACACCGCCGCTCATGAACAGAAAGATCACCCGCTGCGCACGGGGAGGGGCTGCGGCCTGCGCCCGGCCAGCGAGCAGCGAGGCAAGGGCCACACCGCCAAAGCCGGTGGAACAGCGACCAAGCAGGCCACGGCGAGAGAAACCCGATGGCCCTGGCAGTGATTCAGTTGACATGAATGAACTCCTCAAGATTGAGCACCGCATGGGCAAGATCCTGCCAGAGTGGGCTCGCGGCTGCCGTGGCGGACGGGTCGATCCCTCGCCGGGCAGCCTCACCGTCGAGCCAGGCGATGCTTGCTACCAGCTCTTCAGCAGTCGGCGGCCGGCTGAGGCTTCGCAGGAACAGTTGTCGCACCCTGGCCTCTGCGCCAGACAACTCAGGGTCGGCCAGCAGGCTGCGGGCGAGGGCCTCACTGCAGCGGCGGGCGAGGTCGCCGTTGAGGAGCACCAGAGCCTGGGCCGGCACCTGTGAACTGTCTCGCCGCCCCTGGGTCGATTGCGTGCTCGGCGGATCGAAGACACTCAAAAATGGCTCCTCGACATTCCGCAAGACCGGGAGGTAGATGCTGCGTCGGTTCGTCTTGTCACTGGCCGAGGGGCCGAACTGCTTCGGGTCAAGCAGGCCTGCGACCATCAGGAGTGAATCGCGGATTGCCTCACCCTCAAGCCGCCGCAGCTGCCAGTGTGAAACCAGCCGGTTGGTCGGATCGAATTCAGCGGCTGCGGCAGTCGGCGGCGCGGCCAGCCGGAAGGCCCGGGAAGTGGCCAGTTGCCGGACCAGCTTTTTGAGCGACCAGCTGTCTTCTTGAAACCGTCGGGCCAGATAGTCGAGCAGATCCGGATGCGACGGCTGCTCGCCCATCGCGCCGAAGGTATCGATCGACGCAACGATACCCCGGCCAAAGAGATGATGCCAAACACGGTTCACAAACACCCGCGGTGTCAGCGGGTTATCAGCCGCCACGATTGCCTCGGCCAGCTGAAGCCGACCACTGTTCTCGGCAGGAAACGGCGTTGGGTCGATTGCCTCAAGGAACCGCCGCGGCACGCGATCGGCCGGCTGGCGGTGGTCGCCCCGAACAAACAGCGGCTGATCATCCACCGTTCCCTCATGTACGCCAGGGGCCCGCACGGGCGGCGCGATCGACCGGTCGATGGTCCGGTACTGCGAGACAAGCCGAGCAACCGCGGGCAGTTCATCCATTCGGGCTGGCAACAGATCGGCCTCCAGGAAGGCGTTGATCAGCCGGACATCTGTGGCAGTCGCCTGTTCTCGCTGCCAGGCCTCGACTGCTCGTTGTGCAACTCCCGCATAGCCGGCGGCAAGGGCTGCTCGATCAACTGTGGCTGCCGAGAGCAGTGGATCATCAGTGGGCAACAGGGTGAACAGGCCAGCCGGTGGCACTGGGGGTGGGAGCGTTCCATCGCCCCGGTCAACCGCCAACAGGCTGAACCATGACCGTTTGCCAGTGACCGTTTCGACGGGAATATCTTCGCCTGTTGCCAGTTCAAGGTGAGCCGCTTCACCGGTGAAGTAACTGTTTTGCAGGGTGATCCACTGGAACTGGCCGTCATTGAGCGAATTCCTGAAATAGTTGAGCCCCAGCGCACGGGGATAGTTCCAGATGACAATCCGTCCCCGGGCTCCACCAGCACCAGCCACGAGCATGCGGATCGGCCGGCCATCGATGGCAAACTGTGGCGAGTGCAGCACACCGCCGGCTGAACTGACCAACAAATTGGAGTGGATACCCGCCGGCAGCAGGCCGGTGAGAACCCGTGCGCCCTCCGGCTCGACGCGAAACGCACCGTCAGGCGTCGCACCTGCCAAGCCATTTCCCGAGGCGTACCAGGTCTTTGGTGGTGGCAGTCCGCCACGATCAATCGGGGCGGTACTGCCGGTCGCCGCAGTCTCCTGCTGGAGGGACCGCCAGACTGCTTGTTGGTCGGCTGTGGCCACATCGGCCAGCCGAAAAAAAGCAGCCAGCGGATGGCCAGGGTCACGCCTCGCCCGACGTCGATCACGCAGTCGTTCGCATTTGGCCTCCCACTGTTTTTTTTGTGCCGCCAACTTTTTCCTGTCGGTCGTGTTCTTGGCTGCCTTCGGCGGTGACGCCTCCAGCCGTTCCAGTTCATCGGCTTCGGTTTGGTCAGTGGCAAGTGCCCGATCGAAGCGGGCAGAGAGGTCGGCGGTGGCGGCCTGCCAGCCGGCAGCCAATTCGGCCTTGATTCGCTGCTTCAACTCGGCCAACTGCTCGCGCTTGCTGGCATTGCGGCCGGGGACATCGGCCTGAATGACTGCTGGCCGGCAGCTCTCAAGCACCCCGAAGAGGGCGTAAAAGTCGGCCTGTGAAATGGCATCAAACTTATGGTTGTGACAGCGGGCGCAGGAGACGGTCATCCCCAGAAAGGCCTTGGAAAGCACGTCGATCTGGTTGTCGGTGAACGTCACCATTTCATCGAGCGGGTCGGTCGGATTAAAGCCGTGCGGCACCATTCGCAACTGGCCGATGCCGAGAGCGCTTTCGTTTATCTGCCGCTCGCGGTCGATGCGGGGATTGGGCAACAGGTCACCGGCAATCTGCTCACGGAAGAACTGGTCAATCGGGAGGTCCGAGTCAATCGCCCGGACACACCAGTCGCGAAACTGCCAGGCATGGGGGATTGCCGGATTGCCTTCACTGCCGTGGGTCTCGCAGTAGCGAACACAGTCAAGCCAGTGCCTCGCCCAGCGTTCGGCAAAGGCGGGTGAGTCGACCAGCCGGTCAATCAGACGGCTCCAGCGATCGGGCCGTTTGTCCTTTAAAAAGGCTTGCCGCTGCTCAAGGGTCGGCGGTAGGCCAGTGAGCACGAGTGTCGCTCGTCGCAGCAGGGTGTCGGGGTCGGCCTCACCAGTCGGCGTTACCCCCGCTTCGGCCATGCGGCTGAACAGAAACCGGTCGACCGGGTGGTCGCTGCTGGCCAGCCAGCCGGAGTGTTTGGAGGGAGCGGGCACCGCCGGGTCGGCCAACGCCTGCAGGCTCCACCACTTCAGCCGCCGCTGAAACGTCGTCTCCCATGACGTGGCCTCAGCCAGTTGCTCAGGGCTTGGAGGCATTTGCCGAGGATCGGGGGCACCAAGTTGAATCCAGCGGTCGAACGCATTCACAATTGCTGCCGTTGGCTTGGGCCCCCCCTTGGGCATCGGCAGGTCTTCTTCGTGGCGGAGTGCCAGCATGATGGCGCTCTGTTCGGGTTCACCGGGCACGACTGCCGGGCCGTAGAAGCCGCCCTCCTCCAGGCCACCGGCCCAGTCAACCGCCAGGCCATTCTCCCGCGTGCCGTTGGTGGCGTGGCAGCTGTAGCAGCGTTCCACCAGGTAGGGACGAATGGTTCGCTCAAAGAGGTCTTCTGCCTCCCCTGCTGCTACCACCCCCCCGATCACGCAGCACATACCAAGGCATATCACCCTGTCGAGCAGCAATCGAATCATCCCGCGACTCCCTATCCGGGCACACCTGGCATCTGGTTGACACCCCTTCAATACGAATGCATTCTCATATGAGAGTCAACTGCGTAAGCTCAGGCAACTCGCGACGGTGAGCGTAACGAGGACCAAAGGTGATAGCGTTC
>CAZKSP010000235.1:0-4666 GCA_964555385.1 uncultured Chitinophagaceae bacterium | reverse complement strand
TATCTTCTGGGCCTCGACCACAAAAAGCTGGTCTACCATCATGCCGGCCGCCCTGAACGGATCGACGCCAATGAGGGCCACGTCTACAAGGCGATCGCTGGCTGAGCCCTCTCCGTGAACCGGCGCCGGCAGCCCGCTATCACCGAGAGCCTGTGACGCTGCTATCAGGGAATCCCTCCCGTCATTCGCTTGCATTGACGGGAAACAGCGAACGTATCCTGCGGCCGGCTCGATCACGCACTCTGCAGAAAAAACAGATTTGCCAATCTTCCTTGCCCGGCACGCGAGTTCCGGCGGAAACGCTGATTGACACAAAACGATACTCACCCCGCTCTTTGCGTTGTAAGATATCGGCCCGCGGCGACAACCGAGAGGTCCCCGTGAGGGGACATTGATATTGGAACCTGCCCTCAGCCGACCTTTCGTGGATTTGGCATCACATGATGCGTTGAACCCTTTGCCCTGACTTGCTGAAAATAAGGCCTCTTCAAAATGGCAGCGACTCGACGAACCATGCTGGCTGGCTTGGCAACCCTGCCGGTCACTGCTTTTCGCCCGAGCGTAGCCCAGGCCGAAAGACCAGTTGCTCCTGCCTCTTCCACCGGCAGCTGCCTGCCCCCACCACCCGAAACTGATCGCAGGCTGCTCTTCTCGTGCAAGTACGGCATGACCAAGGGGCCGACCCTCGAGGCCCGACTCACCGCCGCCCGTGAAGCCGGAATGGACGGTGTCGATTTCGATGCGGCAGCCAGTGTGACGCCGGAGGAGCTCCGCCAGGCAGCAGCGGCAACCGGCGTGTTCATCCACAACGCAATCAATCATGCCCACTGGCAGCAGCGGCTCACCAGTCCGGATGAGGCCACCCGGGCAACGGCTGCTGCCAATCTCGAGCACTGCGTTCGAGTCTCCCACGCTGCCGGTGGCAATGGTGTGCTCATTGTGCTCGGCAAAGCGGAAGACGGGCCGGCCGGCCCCGATTTGGCCCGCGAGGCAATCCAGTCGGTGATTCCCCTGGCAGCCAGGCTCGGGCAGCGAATCCTGTTTGAAAACGTCTGGAACGGCATGTTTTACGAGCCTGATGGCCCCCGGACACAGTCGGCCAGAGCCTTTGCCGACTATATCGACAGTTTCCAAAGCCCCTGGGTCGGCGCCTTCTTCGACCTCGGCAACCATGCCCGCTACGGCGACGTCGCCAGTTGGGTACGTGAACTTGGCCCCCGAATCGTGAAGCTCGATATCAAGGGCTACTCGAACGCACGAGCCGACAAGGATGGCCCTTGGAAAGGCTTTGTTGACATCACCGCCGGCGACATCGACTGGGCCTCTGTTCGAGCCGCCCTGCGCGAAATCGGCTTCACCGGTTGGGTCTCAGCCGAGGTGGGTGGTGGCGACGTTGCCCGCCTGAAAACCGTTCTCGATCAGATGCAGCAGGCATTGCTCGGCTGATCGGCTTCTCTTTTTCTTCACCGGTTCACTCACAGGAAACCTCACCATGTCCACGACGTCTTCACATCCGAAATCGAACCGCCGCAGTTTTCTTGCCGCTGGCACCGCCACCTCATTCGCCGCCGGCACGATGGTTCACTCATCGGTCGCCGCTGCCGCTGAACCGCGTGACCTCCGTCTCGCTGTCATTGGATGTGGCGGCCGCGGCAGCGGTGCGATCCGAGACTCACTCTCAATAAATGGTGGCGTGAAACTGGTGGCAGCGGCCGATCTCGAAATGGACGCCTGCACCCGACTGGTCAAAATGATGACCCAACAGTTCCCGGAAAAGGTCGGTGTGGCCGAGGGAAAAATCTACGCAGGCCTTGATGCCTACAAGCGTGTACTCGACGACCCAGAAGTCGATGTGGTCCTGCTTACAACCTCCCCCGGCTTCCGACCGCTAATGATCAAGGCCGCTGTCGAGGCAGGCAAGCATGTCTTTGCCGAAAAGCCGGCCTGCGTCGATACGGCTGGCTATCACATCTGCCTCGCCGCTGACGAACTAGCTCGCCAGAAGGGCACCGCGATCGTGACCGGCACCCAGTACCGCCGGCAGGTCAATTACATCGCCGCCATCGAGCAGATTCGCCAAGGGGCGATCGGTGACATCATCAATATCACTGCCCGTTACTGTGTCGGTGGCATCTGGTACCGACCCCGCAAGGAGGGCATGAGCGACGTGCAGTACCAGCTCAACAACTGGATGCACTTCATCTGGCTCAGCGGTGATCAAATAGCCGAACAGGCGGTTCACAACATCGACACATTCAACTGGGTGATGGGCGCGAACCCCGTCTCAGCCTACGGATCCGGTGGCCGCTTCACTCGCCCCGACGACAGTGAGATGTGGGACAACGTCTCGGTTGACTACGACTATCCCGACGGCCGCACAGTCTCATTCATGTGCCGGCAGATTCCCGGCACGAAGGCCGATGTCAACAACCTTGTTTATGGCACCGAGGGCATCTGCCAGATCGGGGCGAGCAACGCTGGCTCGCGCATCTTTGATCGCAAAGGAAAGAAGGTCTGGGAAATGGCTGGGAAGATCTCCGATGCCTACCGGCAGGAGCATAAGGATCTGGTCGATTCGATCCGAGCCGGGAAGCCAATCGTTGAACTCAAGCAGACTGCCGACAGCTCGATGGTTGCCATCCTCGGTCGCACCGCTGCCTACACCGGCCAGCGGGTCACCTGGGACTTCATGACGAAGGAGTCGCAGCTCGACCTATTCCCGGAAAAACTCGACTGGAACGGGACCCTCGAGTCACCAGGTTTCGCGGTGCCCGGTCGCACCAAGCTGATCTGAGCGGTCCACGGACAGAGGGATTCCGGGCAAAATCCCAAAGCAGCCAAATCGCATCATGTCGTTTCGGAACCGGGTGAAATAGCATGGGTCAAGGCTGTCCGCACAAAAAATGGGGCGGCAATCTTGGCTTCAGACAAGAGCGTGTACTCGTCCGAAACGGCATGAATCCGCCGGGCCAGTTCTGGATCGAAGCAGCGAAGCACCAGCCGCAGTGGTCGCTCAGACCGCCGACCCTCGACCGTGCCCTGGGCGGTCAGGCCAATCTCAAGGTTTAACGCATCGTTTGAGGTGCAGGCAATCAGGGCCCGAGCCCGAGCCGTTCCCGCCCGAGCCAGCACCGCTGGCTTGGTCGAGTCACCAACAATCAGCGGACAGCGAAGGTTGAGTTCCCGGTGTTCTTCATCGGCGGCAGCCGGATCGATGGCCACAACTGGAATGGAACGGTCGAGCAGATCTCGGGTGATCGCCGCACCCACCTGCCCAAGGCCACAGACCACCACGTGGCCTCGCATCCGGCGAGCCAGGAACTCATTCCGCATCTGGTTGGCCGCGCCCGAGACAATGAAAATCGTCAGCATCGAGGCGATGATGGCGACCAGGACAATGCCGGAGAACATGAGCAGAATGCCGAAGATCTTCACCCCGACGGGGGCATGCTGCAGGTTAAAATCTCCGAATCCAACGGTCGTGACCACCGAGGTGGTGAAGTAAGCCGCATCGACCCAGTCTAGACCGAGGGTTTGCCGGAAGATGAGAATCGCCGAAAGATATATCGCCAGCAGCAGTACCGGGATGGCGATGAACTCAAACCGCACTCGCCGGGCTGGCAAGTCGATCCGGGAGTCTCGGCCAACCAGGATCGACTCTTCTGCGGTCACCGACATCGCGGCCTCAACAAATGAGCCGGCTGCCAGCACGGCCGGTGCCAGCGCCGCAGCAATGCCAAAGTCCTTTTCCAGCCGTCGGGCAAACTGGGGCTCAGAATGCCGCATGATGACGGGCACATCGGTGGCCTCACCACGGATCTCAAGGGCCACTTCGAGGTTATCGACATCGTTAGAGGTGGTCAGCAGCACAGCCGCTGCCGCTGGCACACCCACCTCACGGCGAACCTTGGGAAAACGGAAGTCGCCTTCAATCACCCGGGCACCCATCGCCTCAGCCCGCTCCCGCCGCTCTGAGGAAGTTTTTTCATCAGAGATCACCGTCACCTGGCGGCCCGCCTCCCGCAACGCCTCGATGACGTTGAGTCCGAACCTACCCAGTCCGCAGACGATGATTTGACGCATGACATCTACTATAACCAGCTCGGCGGCACGGCGCGGTTCAACAATTTGACCGCGAACCATCCAAGGACCCTGTCTTTACACCGATGCTGCTTCCTGCCACGCAGCTGGTACGTGCAACATGTATCCCGGCTACTGCACTGAGTGAAGAATCGGAAAATTCAATCGGTGAGACGGCCCAATACCAAAATGCCTACTCAGCCACAGCCACCACAGCCGCCCGCTGGCAAGATGCCCTCCTTCAAGCCGCCTTGGTGGCTCAGGGGCGGACATGCCCAGACCATCATCGGCTCACAGTGGCCGCAGAATCTTCCCGAGGAGAAGGCCGTCATTCATACAGTTGATCTCGGCGATGGCGACGCCGTTGCCGTCCACGACGATTGCCCAAAGGACTGGCAGCCGGGCGGAAAGGTGATCGTCATGGCTCATGGAGTGTCTGACGATCACCGCTCACCATTACTGGTGCGGCTTCAAACAAAACTTTATCGGCGTGGCGTACGAGTGTTCCGCTGGGACATGCGTGGCTGCGGCGCAGGGAAGCCGCTTGCCCGCCGGCCCTACTATGCTGGTTGCTCAGGGGATCTGG
>CAZKSP010000234.1:0-4745 GCA_964555385.1 uncultured Chitinophagaceae bacterium | reverse complement strand
CGCTCAGTTTCCGACGCCGCTCGATTGGCATGGGCAACGCCCCTCCCTCTACCGTGTCATTGACGAGCGGGTTGAAGCAACGGTGAGGGCAGCAGCAACTCCGAGGCGGGGCCTGCCCCCGTTCGGAACCGGCCCGGCTCACTGCAACTGAAAGTCAAGTTCAAGGGAAACATCGCCTTCAGCGAGGGCTGTTACCCGGACCGGATGCAGTCCCGCTTCCAGGCGAACTGTCGTGACGTAGTCGTCACCAGCATGGAAACCGTGGTCGGCGTCGATGAGGGCTGCATCGTGAATACGAACAAAGGCCCGGGTTGGCGTTGTGAGCGTCGCCTTGTAGAGCCCGGTCTGCTCGGCGACGAATATGCCCGAAAACCGTACCGCCCCGCCGACGGCCTCGGCTGTGAGGTTGTCACTGCGAGTGGACGTCGCCACCTTGCACTCTGCGACATCGGGGACGTAGGGGAACGGCCCTGTGAAAGTCTCAACCAGCCAGCCCTCTTGTTGACTGGTGGCGATGGCTGGGATCGGCGCCTTGTCATAGGGACGCGGGGCCGATGGGTTCGGCCGGCGAATCTGCAGGACCCGATCGTGCATCCGCTGCTGTAACGCCGCAAACTTCGGTGCCGTGCCCGCCAGGTCGTGCTGCTCTTTGGGGTCGGCAGCCAGGTCGTAGATCGCAAAGGGCGTCTGATGGTTCTCGATGTCGAGTCGCACGCCTTTGTAGCCATCGAGGAATACGACCTGCATTTGGCCACGCTTCCGGTTGCGTTTGTGGGGGTCAAAGTCCTGGTAGGCCGGTGTGCGGCTCCCCTGCACGTACTCGACGTAGACTTGCCCTTCCCGCTGGCCGGCAGTCCCGGTCAGGGTGGGCAGGAGGGAGACGCCGTCGGTGCGGGCCGGCGGGGGGTTGCCGGCTGCTGCAGCGAAGGTCGGCATCCAGTCGTGGAACTGCGACGGCCGATCGGACGTTGCGCCGGCCGGAATGGTTCCCGGCCACCAGGCCAGGGTGCCGACCCGAATGCCCCCTTCCCAGACGTCCCGCTTCGTGCCGTCGAAGGGGCCGTAAGACTGAAAGGATTCGGGCGTATACCGGGCGTTCTGAAGATACGCTTCGTGGTGAGGGCCATTGTCACTACTCAGCACCACCATCGTATTTTCGGCGATCCCAAGATCACGCAGGGTCTGTAGGAGATCGCCGACTGCTTCATCGATTCGCCGGACCATGGTGGCAAACCGCTCTTCAACGTCGGTCCAACCGCGGCCCGTGTAGTCGGGATGGCGGAAGCTGTCGATCGCGCCGCCAGCCGTGTTGATCATCCGGCCCGGCTCATTGGTCCACTGCAGGCCGCCGGTGAGTCCCTTTCCGGCCGGGAAAGGGACTGAGGGCAGTTGCAGGGCGGCGTGGGGCGTGTCGAAGGCAAGGTAGAGAAAGAAGGGGTCTCGCTGATTCTTGCGAACATGGTCGATGATCCAATCCTTGCTTCGGGCTGCGAACAGGTCCGTCGTGTAGCAACCCGCCAAACCGCTGCTGACCTCGCGTTCATTATGCCAGACCTGTTTCGGGGTACGGTGTGCAGGGCTGTCACCGAGTGGCCACTCGTGAGCCGGATAGTGCAGGTGCCCGTCGCGGTGGCGGACATAGCCATAGAAGGCGTCAAAGCCGCGCTTGGTCGGATAGGCCGGCCAGTCCTCGGGGGTGAAGTCATCGTCCTGGCCGTTCTTCGCCCCCTGCAGGCCGTACTTGCCCACGAGCCAGGTGCGGTATCCAGCCGCCTTCATCACGGTTGCAAGCGTGTGATTGTCCGCGAGCGCCTTATCGAACTGGTTGTCGCGAACCTCGGCATGTCCCTGGTGGACACCGCTCAGTAACGACGATCTGCTGGGAGCACAGACCGGTGCGGGGCAGTAGTGCGCCCGCAACTGCATGCCCTCAGCGGCCATCGCGTCGAGCATAGGAGTGTGATGCCGCTTCGGGTGTTTGGACAGATTTTGGTGTAGCACGCCAAGGTCGCCCCAGCCCATGTCGTCAAGCAGGATAAAGATGATATTCGGCTTTGAAGCGGGTTCAGTTGCGGCCGACAGCGTGGTCGCGGTCAGCAGCCAGCAGAGAAACAGCAGTGAAAGTCGTGTAGGCATTGGGGTCGATGGCCTCGAGGCAAGCGTTCGGGTGACAGCTACCAGTCAGGCTACTCGCCCGCTGAGTGAAATGCGAGACGGCAGTCGGTGGCGGTGCGACAGACTCGCAGGCCGGCAGTGGTTAGTCGATTGGCAACACGGCTTTGGAGAAATCAACGCACCGTGCTACATTTGAAGGTAGTCCCGCTGATCGACCGCAGCCTTGAACGCTGCTGCGGCCCGCGTTTCCTGGTCTGAGCAAGGCCGAGGCGAACGGCGACGCGGGTGTTTTCCTGCTGCCTGAAAAGGTGGTCGATGAGACACTCCATCGCGTGGTCTGCTGTCCGCTTGGCGGCAGCCTTCGTTGTCTGCCCGCTGCTTTCTCCTCCGGCTGTGTCGGCTGGTCCTGATTTCAACCGCGAGGTTCGCCCGGTTCTCTCTAACCGGTGCTTCAAATGCCACGGGCCTGACGAAGAAAACCGAGAAGCCGGCCTGCGGCTGGATCGCCGCGATGCGGCTGTCACCAAACTCGACAGCGGCATGACAGCGATTGCGGCGGGAGACATTGCCGCCAGTGAACTGGTGGCCCGCATCACTAGCGATGATCCCGATCTGGTGATGCCGCCGCCGCATACCAAGGTTTCGTTGTCCGCTGCCGAAAAGCAGGTTCTGATCGACTGGGTTGCCGCCGGGGCTGAGTATCGGACGCACTGGGCCTTCATCAAGCCGGTGCTGCCAGAGCTTCCGGCGCCGGCAGCCAGTGAGCATCCGATCGACAGGTTTGTCGATGCCCGGCTTGCTGAGCAAGGATTGATTCGGTCAGCCGAGGCCGACAAGGCCACCCTCTGTCGCCGAGTCTTCCTTGACCTGATCGGCCTGCCGCCGTCGCCTGCAGAACTGGACTCCTTCGTGGCCGATCGGTCGCCTGCAGCATACGAGAAGTTGGTCGACCAACTACTGGACAGCCCCCACTACGGCGAACGCTGGGCCCGGCGGTGGCTTGACCTAGCCCGCTACGCCGACACCAACGGCTACGAGAAAGACCGTCCCCGCACGATCTGGCCCTATCGCGACTGGGTGATCAGGGCGCTCAATGCCGACATGCCGTTTGATCAGTTCACCATTCGGCAGATCGCCGGTGACATGCTGCCCGACGCCACGACTGACGACATCGTGGCGACAGGTTTTCATCGCAACACCATGCTGAATGAAGAGGGAGGTATTGACCCGCTTGAGTTCCGCTACCTCGCGATGGTCGATCGGGTCGGCACGACCGGTACCACTTGGCTGGGTCTGACAACCGCCTGCGCCCAGTGCCATACCCACAAGTTCGATCCGATCACCCACACCGACTACTTCTCGCTGATGGCACTCCTCAATAATGCTGATGAGCCGGAGTGGATGATTTCCAGTGCTGATCGTGACCAACAAATTGCTGAGGCTAGGGTCCGAGCGGAAAGCCTCTGGCAGCAAGTGCCACAGCACTGGCCGGCGCCGGGCCGGCCGCTGGGCGACCAGTTGGCGGCTGGGTCCAGTGAGCCGGGTCAGCGGGCCTCAAGCGATGATCGACAAATGGTCGGCCTCACCGAACGGTTCGATGCCTGGCTGCGGGAAGAGGCGGCCCATGCCATTGACTGGCGGGTGGTGGTGCCCGAAGCGATCGGGTCGAACATGCCGCACCTTGTGCCGCAGCCCGACGGTTCGATTCTGGGCAGCGGCGATATCACTAAAAGCGACGTCTACACCCTGACCCTGCCGGCCGCCGAACAGCCGGTGCGGGCGATTCGGCTGGAGGTACTGGCCGATCCCTCACTACCCGATTGGGGACCGGGGCTCTGCTATTACGAAGGACGCAAGGGCGACTTTTTCCTGTCCGAGTTTGAGGTCTCGCTGCCACTGAAGCAGTCTCGGGTTGAGATTGCCCGGGCAACTGAATCGTTCGGCGGCAAGGCGTTTGCGGGCAAACAGGCCGCCGGTGCTGCCGCGGCCATCGACGGCGTCATGTCGAGTGGCTGGAGCACCAACGGGCGGCAGGGCCATGCTGAGGCGGCGGTCTTCGAGCTTGCCGAGGCGATCGAGCCCGGCCAGCCGATTGTCGTCACGCTGCGGTTCGAGCGGCATTTCGCCTGTTCGCTCGGAAAGTTCCGGTTGAGTACGACAACTGCGTCCGGGGCTGAAGCCCGGGGCATGTCGTTGGCCGAAGAAGAGGCTTTGCTGAAAGCACCGGCTGGTCGGTCAGCGGACCAGCGGCAACTGCTCTTTCGGCGGTTCCTGAAGACCGCCCCGGAAGTCAGTGACCAGATCAAGGAGATTGAACGGCTTGAGGCAGTCGAGCGGCAGGGCTTATCCACGCTGGTCATGCGGGAGCGTCCCGCCGACAATCCGCGGCCAACCCATCGGCATCATCGTGGCGAGTTTCTTTCTCCTGAAGAGCTGGTGGCACCGGCGGTGCCGGGCTTTCTTCCGCAGTTGCCGAGTGATTCACCTCCTGACCGGCTGGCGTTGGCCCGCTGGCTGGTTTCTCCGGACAACCCGCTGACAGCCCGCGTGGTTGTCAACCGGCACTGGCATGCCCTTTGGGGCCGGGGGCTGGTCGAGACGGTGGCGGACTTCGGCTATCAGGGCAGTCC
>CAZKSP010000233.1:0-4748 GCA_964555385.1 uncultured Chitinophagaceae bacterium | reverse complement strand
GCGGCCGAACGAGGGGTGTGTTCCACGTCGCCCCCTTCTCGCCCAACCCGACTGACAGCCGGCGACAGGATGTCGCCAATGAGCACTAGCGGAAAGATGAAAACCTTGGCTTTTCATCTTTCTGCCCCAAGGAAAGTCGGGCAGGATGCCCGAGCTTTCCGTGCAATCAGTGCCGGAAGTGCCGCCGTGACGTGAACACCATCGGCAGACCGGCAGCATCGGCGGCGGCGATGACCTCGGGGTCACGTTTCGATCCGCCCGGCTGGATGACCGCGGCGATGCCAGCTTGCTTGATCAACTCGATCGAGTCGGGGAACGGGAAAAAAGCATCGGAGGCGAGGACGCCACCGCGGGCTCGCTCTCCCGCCTTCTCCAGGGCGATCCGCACCGCGTCGACGCGGCTCGTCTGGCCGACACCTGCACCAACCAGGCTCGTGCCCTGACAGACCGCGATGGCGTTGCTGGTCAGCCGCCGCACCATGGTGAAGGCGAAATCAAGCGGCTGGGTCAACTTGGCCGCCGGCTGCACCTGTGTCACAACCCGCCAACGAGCGGGATCATCAGGAGTTTCATCGGGCCGCTGGGCCAGTAGTGCCCCCGCGACACTCCGCAACTCAAGGCCGGCGGTCGGTGCCCAGGGGTCACCCGGCGGCACCTCGACAAGTCGCACGCTCGCTTTCCAGGTGGGCCGCGTCGTGAGGGCCTCCACCGCCTCCCGGCTGAAGGCGGGGGCGGCGACTACCTCAACAAACATGCCTGGCTGAAGCAGTTGCTCGGCTGCTGCAGCGTCAAAGGTGCGGTTGACCGCCACAATCGAGCCAAAGGCGCTGGTTGGATCAGCCGCCATGGCGGTGGCGAGGGCCGCCTCAATGCTGTCGCCACTCGCCGCCCCGCATGGATTCGTGTGCTTGATGACAACGGCACCTGGATCCTGAATCAGACCGGCCAACCGTACTGCAGCATCGAGATCAAGCAGGTTGTTGTATGAAAGTTCCTTGCCCGAAAGCTGCTTGAGCCCCGCCAGGCCGAGGTGAGTATCCGCCGGGGCAAACATTGCTGCGGTCTGGTGGGGGTTCTCGCCATACCGAAGGGCAAGTCGCCGCTCGAGGCTAAGGGTCAGCCGAGCCGGCAGAGGTGTCTCGTCGGCTTCCACTGCCGCTGCGACCGGCTCGCTTGCGGCAGCGACTAGCCCAGCATGGCGGGCCATCCAGCGAGCAATCACGGCATCATATTCGGCCGTCCGCTCAAAGGCCCGGGCGGCCATGAGCCGCCGGTCGGCCAACACGGTGCCGCCCCGGCTGATGGCGGCAATTGCTTCGTCGTACTGATCAGGGCCGGTCACCACCGCCGTAAACTGATGATTCTTCGCCGCCGCCCGGACGAGGCTCGGCCCCCCGATGTCGATCAGTTCGATGGCATCGGCAGGCGTGCAGCCGTCGCGATCGATCACGCTGGCGAATGGATAGAGGTTGACCACGATCAGTTCGAAGCGGGCAATGCCGTGATCAGCCAGCACCTTGAGGTCATCGGACCGATCCCCGCGGGCAAGAATGCCAGCGAAGACATGCGGATGCAGGGTTTTGACCCGGCCATCGAGCACCTCTGGAAAGCCCGTGACCTCCGAAACATCCTCGACCATGACCCCAAAGCCCTTGAGCGCCTGGGCGGTCCCGCCGGTGCTGACCGCCACAATGCCCGCAGCTTTGAGGGCAGCAGCCAGTCGGTCGAGGCCAGTCTTGTCATAGACGCTCACCAAGGCCCGCCTGATCGGCACGATATTGGTACCGACGTCGACAGCGGACGACGAACTGGTGGGGCCAGCGGGAACTGTGGATGAAGCGTGCGACATAAAGACCTCTCAGAACACGGACTCGTCAGTGGCCGAACAAACGAATGCCGATTAGAACCCGTCGCCGGCAGTCTCGAAAGGGTGGGCAGCAGCGGGCAGATCGACCTCCATCACCGTTCCGGGACGGGTCAGCCGACTTTTGACCAGCACCCGGCCGCGAAGCTGCTTGACGATCGACTTCACCAAAAACAGCCCCAGACCGGTGCCTGGTGTCGCCCGCTCAAGTTCATTGCCGAGGCGAACAAACCGTCGGAATACCTGCTTCCGTTCTGACAGTGGAATTCCTGGCCCATTGTCGATCACACGCACCAATACCCGCCCCCGGCTGCTGGCTTCCAGTTCAATCTCCACTTGTGGATCGGGCAGCGAATACTTCACGGCGTTGTCGATGAGATTCCGAAAAACGATCTCCAGATCGGCTTCCCGGCCCTGGGCCCTCAGGCCGTCGGCCCGAGAGCCCGCCGTGACCACAATCCGATCACGGGTGACGCCATGCCGCTGGGTGACACGATCGGCAGCCTGCTCAAGCACCGGCAGGACTGCCGCCGCCTCGGCTGCAGTCGGGGATGTCCTCTGCAGCGTCTTGGCCGCATCAAGTAGATGGTCGATCAGCGTGTCAAGCCGCTCGACGTCCTGCAGCATAAAGCGATGAAAATCGGCCTGCTCGGCTGCTGGCACCGGCCGACGGGTGAGGGTCTGCAGATAGAGCTTGAGTGACGCCAGTGGGCTTTTCAGCTCATGCGTGACGCTGTCAATGAAGTTGCTCTGCCGCTGCGACAGGGCGATCGCCTTAACCGCCAGTGCCAGGTAGACGATCACGCCGACCAGAACGAGCACCAGGAGCGTGACACCAACGGCCAACACCGCCCAGTAGAAGGCTGCATTCTTCGAGCCGAGAGCAGCGACGATACTGACCAGCACCCAGCCGACCACCAGTGCGATGATCGAAACGATCAGCACCACCCCTAAGAGGATTGGCCAGCCAAGTGAACGGCGAGGTTCCACGGTATCTCCTATTCGGGTAGAACTCCGAGCGACGCTGGGATGGCACGCGAGTGAACACCCCTGCCGCAGTGCCGTCCCGCCGCAATCAGGATCAGCATGTCGGCTTCCACTCCCCATCCTACCCGGCACCACCGCAGCCCGATCTGCCTGAATGCTGGACGACTTGAACTGCAGTTCCACTGGCAGGCCGACCGCTGGGCACACCAACTACTCAGTGAGGGTATCACCTACTGGCAGTCGCTCGAAGCTACCTTGCCCGTGGACACCTCAGCGTCACTCGGCATCAGCCCGTACTGGCCCGCCTCGCCCGTCTTTACAGAGGTGAGCCTGGTCGACACCGCGACGGGCCTTGCCCTTCTAGCCGTTGGCCGAGCCGGACGGTCGCACTTTTCCGCCAGCATGGCGGCGTCCAGAACCGAACCTGACACGATCGTGGCCGAACTGGCCTGCCGGCTGCAGGAGCAGCCTGGCTGGCTCGGATCTGCCTATCAGCGGCTGCCTGCGGTCAGCCAAGACGGGCCGGCAGCCGATTGGCTGGCGATCCGCCCCCCCACGGTGACTGAGCAGCAGTTCCCCACCACCGTCACCTGGAGTTACCGGCTTACGAGGACGGAGATCCAGGCAGCCCCTCCTGCGTCTTGCGAGCCGTTCCCGTTTCGGTCAAATTGAGGGAAATCGGTGACCGCAAGCCCCGACAGAGGGCGCGGCGATCGGAAGGAGAGGTGGCGATGTTTGACGTGATTGAACAGTTGAAGGCCGAGTGGACCGACAAATTCGTCGTTGTAGCCTCAGCGGCACCTGAACTGGCCCGCTTCGCTCAGGCCACCGGCACGGTACGCACCGTCAATATGAACGGTCGCTGCCTGGTCGAATTTGAGCAATTCAACAACATTGGCTGGTACGACATCGACCCGTCGCACCTCAAGATTGTCACTGAACCGCTCCCGAAACCGGAAAAGCCAGCCCCAACAAAGAAAGCAGCCAAGCCGGCAGCCGCGGCCAAGAAGCCGGCAGCCAAAGCCGCCGCGGGCAAACGGCCTTCAACGGCCGACATTCTGGCCGCCGCTCGGGGTGGGGCCAAACCGGAGGCCAAGCCATCAGGAAAACCTTCCGGCAAACTGTCGACCGCCGAAATCCTCGCCCAAGCCCGAGCCGGAAAAGCTGCTGCTGCCCCAGCCGCCGAACCGGCTCCCGAACCAGTCGCTGCAGAGCCAGAGCCAACTGCCGTTGAGGAAGTGGCAGCCGAACCAGCTGCCGTCACCCCCGCCGGCGATTTGCCCACCACAACAGCAGAAAAGATCGCCTGGTGCCGAGAGCACGACGCCAAGTAGGCTCATCGGTAACGGCATATCACTGGGTTACCGCAATCTGGTGCTTTTGCTCGCGTTCAAGGAGGAACTGCCATGCCTGCAGCGGGAATCTATCAATCCACCCTTTGGTTTGCAGCCGGAGGCATGCTGTTGCTCGGCACGGGCTGTAGCCGCATCAGCGACCATCCACTGGTTAATACCGCCAAGGAAGAGGTCACCCTGAACGAGCGGTCGCAGGTTCTTCTCGGGCAGCCACTCGCGTGGCCTGGTCCGGTCACGGGTCGGGCCAACGAGGTCGATGGCATTGCCGCGATGCAGATTCCTGTTACCGGTTCGAAGCTGGCTGGTACGGTCGTTGTGGAGGGAAAAAAATTTGGTGACGAGTGGGGGGTGACACTGCTGGAGGTGCGGCCGGACGGAGGAGAGAAGATTTCCCTGACCACTGATCTCGCCGCCCGCACTGGTGTCGATACCCCGGCCTTCGATCCGAATGCTGCCGCCAGCACCCCAACCACCGACACCGCCCCGCCACCGGCCGAAATCAGCATCGACCTCCCCCCCGGTATTCCAGGGCAGGATTAGCG
>CAZKSP010000232.1:0-4761 GCA_964555385.1 uncultured Chitinophagaceae bacterium | reverse complement strand
CTCGCCCAAGAAGAGCATGTCGTGGCCGGCGAGCAGGGCGATGCTGATCTCGGGGATGACCGTTTCGTCGTAGCCGACAATGCCGGGAAAGAGCTCGTCGCCGGCGGACAGCATGCGGAGAAAGTTTTCCCGAACCTCATCTTTCACAGGGCGGCTTCGCCAACCGCTGTCGCGGAGGTCGGCCAGGGTGCGGGGCGGGGCAGAGTGTGATGCGGCGGGCTCGGCCATCGTGGGAATCTCCTCCGGGTTCCCCGATTGTAGGCCGCTGCCGGTGCGGTAGCAGCAGGTGGCCGATTAGATTCAGCCGGCAGCAGCTGCTGGCTGCAGTGCTGGGAGTCGAATCGTGATGCCGGTGCCCTTGCCGAGACTGCTTTCGACGCGGATGCGGCCCCGGTGCGTTTCGAGAATTTCACGGCAGGCAGCCAGGCCGAGGCCGGTTCCTCCCTTGCCGGTCTCGTCGGGCCCGGCCTTGGTCGAGAAGTTGGCCTCAAACATGCGTTCCATCACCTCGCGGGACATGCCGCAGCCAGTGTCGCGGACCAGGAGGCTAACCGACTGCCCGGTGGGTGGGGTGGCGATTCGCAGAATGAGCCGCCCCCCTTCGGGCATCGCCTGACGGGCGTTGACCATCAGGTTGAGCAGCACCTGCTGAATCTGGCCAGGGTTGGCCAACACCTTTGGCACTTCGGAGAACTCCCGCTCGACCTGCACGCGATACTTCATCATTTCGCGTTCCAGTAGCACCAGCACCTCTTCGGTGAGGGCCACGAGATCAACTGGCTCCATCCGCGTTGAGGCCCGCTGGCTGCGGGACATTGACAGCACACTGGCGGTAATTTTGGCTGCCCGCGTGCCGGCGGAGAGGATTCGCTGGAGTGCCTTATCCCGGGTTGGCTGGTCGGGGTGGCGGATGCCCAACCGGGCGTAGTTCAAAATCGTTGTCAGGGCGTTGTTGAACTCGTGCGTGGTTGTCGCCAGCAACTCCCCAAGGGTCGCCTGCTTGCGGGCCTCGAGCAGTTGGGCCTTAAGGGCGGCAATTTCGGCTGACTGTTCGGCCAGCAGCGCCGTCAGTTTCGCCGGGCCGTCCTCGGCGAAAGTCCTGTTTTGCTGGCTGCCGACCGTCCGCATAAGCTTCCCAGACTGAAAACGTTGTTTCCTTGAAAATGTGGTTTGGCTCGAGCGAGCACACGCTTTTGGAGAGTATCGGCGGCTAGATTGAGCCGGCTGGAGCGGTCGCCTCGCGAACCTTTTCGGCGACTTGACCGTTGGAGTCACCGTGAGGCCGTCAGGTTTCTCCTGCCCGCAGCGGCGTTCCTGCTTCCGCAGTCGTGCCCTGATTGGCGGCTGAATATGCTGAAAACACCATTTAGGCGACAAGGGAGGACCTGACGAGGGTCAGGCCTCTGCCAGTCAAGCCCTACGAAGGAAAAGCGAGATGAAACGCTCTGGTTTTACGCTGATCGAACTGCTGGTCGTGATTGCGATCATCGGGCTGATGATCGGGCTGCTGCTGCCTGCCGTTCAGAACTCAAGGGAGGCTGCCAGAAGAATTGCCTGCCAAGCAAACTTCAAGCAGCTTGGAATTGCGTTCAATATGTATCTCGACAGGGTGACCCGTGGGAGGTTTCCGGTGGCGGCACAGATGCCGAGCCTTGAGCCAGTCTTCTACGCAAGTGGCAGCCGGCCCCTGTATCCGGCAATCTTTTCCCAACTCGGCCCCTACGTCGAAGATCAGCGGGCAGTCTTCCGCTGTGCCTCTGATCTGACCTATTTCGCCCGAGATCCAAATTCTCAGGCTGTCGTCGATGCCCGGAACGCATTGGCAGCAATTCCGGATGCGCAGCGACCGGAAGAATACAAAGACGCCAACCTCGCCCTCGAGGGAACGAGCTACGAGTACCCGCAGCGGCGGCTAACAGAAACCGACCTGAAAGCTCCCTTTAAAATCAGGGGCAAGACGAGAGAAGAGGCCCTTTCTTCTCGTCGTTCCGGGAGCAATCTTGCATCTTCGAAACTCTGGATTCTGTACGAGTTCGCCCCGTTTCATGGTGGTGGAATAGGATCACTATTCGGATCGGATGTCTCCGATATGAATGACCCAGACGATGGGCAGTCGTGGACGGTGCCAGACGGTGCAAGGAATTTTCTTTACCTCGATGGTCATGTGCAAAACCTGTAGGTCATCATGAAAACAACAACAAACGGGGATCGCCGCGGGGCTTCCGGAAAACCCTCCGGGAAGAAGCCCTATCGCCGGATCGGACTTTTGGTTGCAGGAGGGCTTGCAGGCCTCCTGTTGTGGTGGATGTTTGGGGCTGATTATGAAAATGACCCGCGGGTGGTCGAAATCCGCCAACTGCAAGAGGATGCCCGGCAGCGTTTCTCGAGTGCCGGTGGGCCCAGCACGATGGAAGAAGCACGTGGTTTTCTCACGAGCATGGAGCAGATTCGTGAGCGGGTCGAGAACCTGCCGCCCCATCTTCGACGCGCCGCAGCTTCGGGTAGTCGGAATTTCTTTTTTGCCTCGATGCGGCAGCGGATTGACGACTATTACGAAGCCCCGCCGAGTCAGCGGCGGCAGCTACTTGATCAGCAGATCAAGCAATCAGACCTGATGCGAAAAGCTTTCGAGGAAGCGAGGCAGGCACGAGAGTCGGCTCCCTCCCAGGCTCAGGCTGGCGGGACGCAGCAGGGCGGTGCCGAGCGCCGCGGTGGTCCTCCTTGGGCCAACCGTTCCCAAGATGAGCGAAACGAGTGGTTCAAAAATCGGATTCTTGATCAGACCACTCCCGAACAGCGGGCGAAATATGTTGAGTATCGCCGGGCTGAGAGTGAGCGGCGAGAACAACTTGGACTGCCCGATGGCTGGCCTCGATAGCGGGCACCGAGCCTATTCCCCCAATCACTCCCGGAAGCAATGGCTGACACGCTCGGACTACTTGCCGAAGCCGCTCAACTGGCTCGGGATCTCGGGTACGAGGTGCAAGAGGAAGCCCTTGGGGAAATGCCCGGTGGTCTCTGCCGGGTTGGGTCGGTTCGAAGAATTCTGCTCAACATCGTCGATCCGCCAGCGGACCAGCTGGAGCAACTGCTGGAAATTCTCGCAGCAGATCAGACCTGGTCCTCAGTTCCGGTCAGTAGGCTGCTCGCTCAGCGGCTGCGGCGAGGGTGATGGGGCTCGATAAAGTCTGCGGCTATGAATCAGGCACTCGACCGCCCGGGGCGTACGGAATCGAATGCTCCTGCCGGCGGCCACCGCCTTGCGGAGGTGGCTCGCCCGGATGTCGATGGCCGGAACCTGCACTTGATCGGCCCGTAGCCGGTCGGCCTGCTCAGCAGCGAAGAGCTGCCCGAGGGCCGGCTGGGCCAGCAGGGCTTCAAGGTTGTCCACCCCCTGCCGGATGAGGGCGATCGGCCGAATCTGCTCGAGAAGCTGTCGCGGCTCCCGCCAGGTTGGCAGGCTGGCGAGGGCGTCGGCCCCGAGGATGAGCAGCAAATCATCCTCAGGGAACCGCTGCCGCAGGCTGCTCACTGTGTCGATCGTATAGCTGACACCGCCCCGCTCGCATTCGTCTGGCAGCACATCAAAGCCAGGCTGGCCGCCGACTGCCAGCCGCAGCATTTCCAGACGAACATCGCAGGGGGCGAGGTCGGCAGCCTGTTTATGTGGTGGCGTGGCAGCCGGCACAAACAGCACCCGATCGAGCCCGGCCTGCTCGCGGCAGCATTCTGCCATCACCAGATGGCCCTGGTGGACTGGATTGAAGCTGCCGCCGAAGATGCCCAGTCGTTGCGGCATACCGCTGCCTGCCTGAGTCAGAGTTCAGTACCATCAAGGGAGGGACGTCTATTCTGGCGTCCCCGCCGCTTACCAGTTGTACTCTCCTCATGCCTGATCGTCCCGCCCCGCAGCGCGAACTCTTTGCCGGTCGGCCCGACTGGGAGGAGGATGACGTCCGGCAGGGAATGGTGGCGACGGTCGTGCTTCCAGAGGGTGTTGATAAGCCGCTCGACTATCTGGTGCCGCCGGAACTGGTGTCCCAGGTCGAACCGGGACGCCGGGTGCAGGTGCCGCTGGGCCGGGGCAACCGACGTCGTTTGGCCTACTGTGTGGCGGTCCGCACGGGTGAATTGCCGCAACAGCCACTCAAGCAGGTGGCCGAGGTCGAAGATGACAAGCCGCTGCTGTCGCCGCGGATGCTCGAACTGACCGCCTGGATGGCCGACCGCTGGCTTGCCCGCCGCGGCGAGGTGCTTGAGGCAGTGCTGCCCGCAGGCGTTCGGCTGCGGCGGCGCGTCAAGCGGGTGCCGGTGCTGGTTGCCACCGGCAAAGCACCCGCCCGCCGGCCCACCGCCATCCAGCAGGCAGTGCTCACGGCGGCTGCGTCCCCCACTCCGCTCGACGAATTGCTTGCCAAGTCAGGTGCAAACCGCGGCGTCGTGAAACGGCTGCTGCAGGCGGGGCTGCTGGCCGAGCAGGGGGCTGTTGAACGTGAACCTGGCCCTGAACCGGCCGGTCCGTTACTGGAGACACCCGACCTGCCAACGCTGTCCGGTGACCAGCATCAGGCCCTCACCGCCATTCTCGATCCGCTTCGCGCAGGTCGGCATGAGACGGTCGTACTCTTCGGTGTAACCGGCAGCGGCAAAACTGAAGTCTATCTCCGTGCGGTGGCCGAGACGCTCACGCACGGGAAGCAGGCAATCGTATTGGTGCCCGAGATCAGCCTGACACCGCAGACGTGCGAGCGGTTCCGCTCG
>CAZKSP010000231.1:0-4766 GCA_964555385.1 uncultured Chitinophagaceae bacterium | reverse complement strand
ATCTCAGGTGAACTATTCGGTGCCGGTGGTCTGACGGCCACGCCTGACAACCCGCGAGGGAGACGCAGCATGTCCTACGAACTGCGATGTAAAGGGAGCGGTGAGTGGAACGTGTATGACGTTGCGTGCGTCGACGGGACAGTGAAGCTCTCGATCAACGGAAAATTCATCAACTCGATCCGCGATTCGTCCGTTCGCAAAGGGTACCTCTGCCTGGAATCTGAGGGGGCGGAAATTCACTTCCGTAACATCCAGATCCTGGAACTGCCGCCCGGGAGAACCTCAGCCGAGCAGACAGCCCAACTTCTGCCATAGCACCCCATTTTTTCGCCTGAGGTCGGCGGTCTGGCGAGGCCGGGCGGAGAATGCCGATAGTTGCAATAGAGGCGTTGATCAACCTATTGTAGAAGGACGATCTCTCGGCGGGCTCCGCAGGGAGATGCAGTCGGTCAGCACGCAGGTCTCGTATGCTCAATCGAAGAAACATGCTCCGCGGATTGATGATGGGCGCTGCCGGCGCGTGCAGTGGCGGCTTTCTGTCGGAGCAGGCCTTAGCTGCAGCCGCCGCTGCCAGCGGTGGACCAAAGCGGATTATCTTCTTCCTGCAGAATCAGGGATTCGATCCGAAGACCTGCGTGCCAGCGGGAATGACAAGCAGCGGCTCGCTTGCCAAGGTGCAGCTGCCTGAGCCGATTCGCCCACTGGAGCGGTTTAAGGAACGCCTCCACATCATCAGCGGACTCCACGGAAAGCATACGAGCCCATCCCACAGTGCCTTCTTCGGGGCGCTTGGTGGGTATCGCGGCGGTGATGGCGTGCCACCAAGTGGAGCCACGATTGACTACGAGCTGAGCAGAACGCTGCCAGAGACTCTGCTGCCACACCTCTGCATCGGCATGGACTCAATTGAGAACATGCAGACAAAGCCGACGGTGGCCACGCTCTCAGCAAGCGGGGCAGGACAGCCGATTTTCATGCATTCCAATCCGAATCATCTCTATCAGATGCTCTACGGTGGGATTGCCGAGGGAAGCATTCGGGAGCAGCACGAGGCTCGCTCGCAGGTAATGGATCGAATTGAGCAACTGGCCGAGGCGAAGGGGCAGCAGTTGCCCGTCGACGAGCAGCGGCGGTATGGCCAATATGTCAACGGCTTTAAAGATGCCAACGGCCTGAGAGACCGGCTTGGGGCGGTATCGGAGCACCTCAGGAAGTTCGCGCCGCAGATCGATGACCGCTACGCCAATCCGGAGTTTGAGACCGACTGGCATGACTGTCTGCTTGATCTGGGCATATCAGCGGTTACTTCGGGCGTGACAAATACGCTAACGATTGGCTCAGGACGCGGCGAGATCTTCGGAGCCTGGAAAGGCCTTGGCGTGGATGAGCAGGGCCACAACCTGGGTCACATGGATCAGCCTGACAATCCGATCTGGGTCAAGATTCGGCAGTACAACAGCCGCATGCTCGTGCGAATCATGGAGGCCTTGGAGAGCACTCCCGAAGGCAACGGCACGATGATGGATAACACGCTGATTGTCTACACGAGCAATAACGCAGACAGGCAGCACACGAGTGGAACCAACTGGCCCGTGATGCTCCTGGGTAACTGTGGCGGCATCTTGAAGTCTGGCTGCTTTACACAACTCGATGGCACCCGGCCGATCAACGCCCTCTACACAACACTGCTACGAGTAGCGGGCCAGTCTGTGGATCGATTCAACATGAGTGACCACATGGCCAAGCAGTTTGATTCCTCAACAGGGCCCCTGCGAGAAGTGCTGGCGTAGCGGTGTCTGGCGGTAGGTGAGAGGACTCGCTCAGTTCTGGGGCGACGATTGGATGATGGCTCATCGTGTGTTTTTACGGACGTGGTGGATGCTGCTTCTGGGGGCCAGCCTTGTCACAGGCGGTCTTGTCCCTGGTCGCGGCGTGTTGCTGCAGGCGGATGCCTACACACCAGGGAATCCACCGGACGCAGGCTACGCTGAATTTGCAAAACCGTTCCTCATCAGCCATTGCATGGACTGCCACGGAGAAACGGAGCCGGAAGCAGGGCTCTCACTCGTGGCGATTGGGCCCGTTGACGAGCTTAATGCGAACACCTGGAAGTCGATTTGGGCACAGGTGGCGTTGCAGGAGATGCCACCGCCGGATGCTGCTTCGCCTGAGATGAGTGAGCGACTCCGCTTCACCGACTGGGTGGTGGCCGCCTTGCAGGACGCGCTCAGGGACAAGGGAGGGTTTCGTGAGCATCTCAGCCCCGATAAGGGTAACTTCGTCAATCACGATCTGCTCTTCGGAGATTTACCTGCAGGGATCGTGCTAAAGCCGACCGCTTCGCCTGCCCGGCTCTGGCGAGTGACGCGCGAAGAGCATATCACCCGGCTCAATGAGCTGATCAACACCGAGCCTCCATATGATCCAGCACGACCGGGCCTGCGGACCCATGGCGATGCCGTGCCCACAAATCATGGCGGCGAGCTCAAACTCTACTTTGGCACTGATCGCATCACGAAGTGGCTCGGGGGAACGGTGGCCTACGCCACCTCGGTGAAGAGCCTGCCCGCGATTCTGTCGAGTCCACGAATGCATGGCCTGGAAAACTATCCCGACCTGGTCAGCGTGAACAGCGCGGAGGCAGAGCAGATCATGCTCGCAGCTGGCGACATCCTGCGGTACATGGCCTATGGTCCTCTCAGCATTGCCAACCCAGAGCAGATTACGGACGACCCAAACTCGTACAAATTTGAAGGTGACATCCGTGGACTACCCACGGCGATTGTCTACAGCACAAAGGTGGTGCGGCCACTAACGCCGGTCTACGAGCTGATGAGGGCAGGGGAGGTGACTGAAGACCTGCTGCGGGCGGCCGTCGATGAACTTTTCGAATCACTGACCTTTCGGCCTCCGCGGCCGGAGGAGTCGAATGCCTACCTTACCCTGCTGCGCGAATCGATCGACAAACTTGGCCAGGAAGAGGGGGGCTTTCTTGGACTCTCCGCGATCTTTCTTGACCGCGATGCCTTGTTTCGTCCTGAGCTTGTCGAGGCGGGTGAGGCTGACGCCTATGGCCGGGTGATGCTGCAGGACTGGGAACTTGCACTCGCGGTCAACCATGCCCTGCGATATCTGCGGCCGGACCAGGCACTGCGACAGGCGGTGCTCAGCGGAAAGATGCGGACGCGTGACGACGTTCGTCGCGAGGTGGAGCGAATGCTCAGCAATGAGACGGTTCGCACGCCGCGAATGCTCCAGTTTTTTCGTGACTACTTTGATTACGACCGCGGCGGATTTGTCTGTAAAG
This sequence comes from uncultured Chitinophagaceae bacterium, assembly GCA_964555385.1. Lineage (GTDB taxonomy): Bacteria > Planctomycetota > Planctomycetia > Pirellulales > UBA1268 > UBA1268. The sequence goes on along the minus strand of CAZKSP010000231.1, from coordinate 1,459 downwards.
ACACCAAAGCCCTCGCTGCCACGGGAGTAAACAACCGCGGAGCTGCTCATTACCAAGCGATGTTTGATGCCACGGCGAGTACGGAACGTTTGATTGAGGAGGTGCTTCGTGACGATCGTGATGTGCTTCGTCGCCTGTTAACGACGAACCAGGTCGTGGTCACAGACACTGATCGTGTCTATTTCGGCCGGCAGCACACGGCTGCAGAGCGGGCAGCTTCGATCAAAGTCGCGAAGGCTGCTGAAGGGGAGAGACTCGCGCCCAAAGTGGATGCGGTCGCCGCAGCCGAGGCAGCGGTGGACCTACTAGAGTCATATCTCAAAAACCATCCCGACCAGCGGGGAGTCCGTGCCGATGAACTCGCTACGCTGCGTGAAGAAGCGGCTGCCGCAGAAAAGCGACTCAAGACTGCACGGAAAGAGAAGCAGAAAAAAACCGCAGTGAATCACGAGGTGGCCGAGGCTGAGTTCGCCGGCCCGCGGATCTATGCTCGCGTGAGCCGTCGAAGCTTTGGGGCGGGCTCTATGAAGCCGGAGCGAACGCTGGCGACCGCCCCAGAGGGTCAGCGGCTAGGCATCCTGACGCATCCCAGCTGGCTCGTGTCGCACTCCGATGCAATGGACAATCATGCAATCCGCCGGGGCCGCTGGATTCGTGAGCATCTGCTCGGCGGTGGGATTCCTGACGTGCCGATCACCGTGGACGCGATTCTCCCAGATGAGCCACAGAGCACGCTGCGAGAGCGGATGCGGGTGACACGGGAAACCTCTTGCTGGACCTGCCACAAGAAAATGGATCCACTCGGCCTGCCCTTTGAGATCTACAACCACGCCGGATTGTTCCGCACGACAGAGCAGGGGCAACCCGTTGATGCGTCAGGCGAAGTCATTGAGTCAGGAGATCCCTCGCTTGATGGTCCTGTCAAGGACGCTCTGGACCTGGTTGATCGCCTTGCCGGGAGTCGTCGGGCAGAAGAGGTGTTTGTGCGGCATGCGTTCCGCTTCTGGATGGGCCGCAATGAAACACTCAATGACGCGCCGGTGTTGCAAGCAGCACATCAGGCCTACCGTGACAGCGGAGGCAGCATGAAGGCCCTCCTGCTGTCGCTACTCACGTCCGACGCGTTCCTCTACCGCACGCGAGAAGACAAGGCGCACTGAGCACGCCTGCGGTCGAGACTGCCAGGCATCGCTGTCGTTGGCGGCTGATCACCACATTCCGAAGGACGCTTGCTCCGCTTGACCTAAGGCTGTTCTGACTTTGACCTCAACTGTTTTTCACGGAGACCAGATTCATGCCCCGATCCTCTTCCCATCTCGACGCTGGCAGCCTGCTGAAATTGCAGCGGTTCAACACACCTGCTGTCTACAACGGCTGGGAGCAGATCACCAGCCGCGACGCTTCCCGTGAAGGGATAAACCTGGTGCCGCTGACTGACCATATGCCCGAAAAGGGCCCA
>CAZKSP010000230.1:0-4818 GCA_964555385.1 uncultured Chitinophagaceae bacterium | reverse complement strand
GCCGGCGATGGACGACGACGATCTGCGGCGGGGACGCCCGACTTGCCATCGAGCCTTCGATGAGGCGACGGCGATCCTCTGTGGAGATGCACTTCAACCGCTGGCCTTCGCGATGCTGGCCACCGAACTCCCTGCAGCAACGGCTGGTGAAGCCTGTCGCGTGCTGGCATTGGCAGCAGGAGCTGAGGCGCTGGTAGGCGGCCAAGCTGACGATCTGGCGGCTGAGCGAGGATGGATCACCAACGTCGCTGACCGAACAACAGCCGAACAGGTGGACTGGATGGAGCGGGTTCACCGGCGGAAGACCGGCTGCCTGTTCTTGGCGGCACTCGACTTGGGCTGCCTGGCAGCGGACGGGACGCAGGCCCACCGGGATGCCCTGGCCGCCTACGGCCGGGCCTTTGGGCTGGCCTTCCAGATTGCCGATGACCTGCTGGATGCCGAGGGAACGGAAGCCGATATGGGAAAGCGGGTCGGGAAGGATGCCGAGCGAGGCAAGTTGACCTTTCCCACGGTTCTCGGCAGCGCTGCCAGCCGTGAACGGGCCGCTGAACTGACGGCAGAAGCTTGTGCGGCGATCGCCCCCTTCGGTGAACCTGCAGACAGCCTTATCGCCCTAGCCCGTTGGATTATCGCCCGCCGGAGTTGATCGCGGCCGCGGTCTCTGCGACGGGTAGTCGCAGGACTATAACTGAATCGGGTACGATTTAGTCGGCCGAGAATTCAGCCGCCCCCTTGGCGGGGGCATGGACGAGGAGGCTCACAGCCATGTCAGCATTACTCCCGACGATCGCATCGCCGCAGGACCTCCAAGGCCTGTCGTTGGAGCAGCTTGAAGCATTGGCCGCCGAAATGCGACAGGCACTTTGCAAAGTGGCGACCACACGGACCGCCCACTTCGCCTCGAACCTCGGCGTTGTCGAGCTCTGCCTGGCACTGCACCGAGTCTTTGATTTCAGCCGCGATCGGCTGATCTGGGACACTGGCCATCAGATCTATCCCCACAAACTGATCACCGGACGGCATGCGGCATTTGACTCCATCCGCACCCGGGGCGGCCTGATGGGCTTTCCCAACCCAGCCGAGAGCCCCTACGACCTGTTCATGACCGGCCATGCCGGTTGCAGTGTGTCAGCGGCCCTTGGTCTGGCCAGTGGCGACAGTCTTCGGGGCGAGGACGACCGCCGCAGCATAGCCGTGATTGGAGACGGCGCCCTGCCATCGGGCATTGTTTTTGAGGCACTCAACAACGCTGGATTCCTGAAGAAGCGGCTGATCATCATCCTCAATGACAACCGGATGTCGATCTGCCCGCGGGTAGGGGCGTTGGCCGAGTACCTTGATGTTGTCCGCACGAACCCCTGGTACCGGGGCCTACGAGACAAGGCCGGCGACCTGATGAAAGGTGTGCCAATGGTCGGGGAGTCGATGGAACGAATGTTCGTCAACGTCAAAGACTCACTCAAGGCAACCCTGCATGGCGGCATGCTCTTTGAGGCGTTGGGGGTTCGCTATTTTGGGCCGGTCGAAGGGCATGCCCTTCCCAACCTCATCCGCTACCTTGAACTTGTGCGGGACGAGGAGGGGCCAATCCTCCTGCACGTGCTGACTGAAAAAGGCCATGGCTTCAAGCCTGCGGAAGCCGATCCGGTCTTCTTCCACACACCCGCCCCCTTTGAGTGCGACGATGATGACTGCATCATCGCCGTCCGCAAGTCGTCAGTGCGTGGCTATACCGATGCTGCCAGTGCGGCGATCAGTGACTGCATGCGACGGGACGAACGGGTCACAGTGATGACGGCAGCGATGTGCCAGGGTAATAAACTCGAAAAAGTTCGCGAGGAATTTCCTGAGCGGTTCTTCGACGTCGGCATCTGTGAATCGCATGCGGTGGCCTTTGCCGCTGGCCAGGCCAAGGCTGGCTGTCGGCCGATCGTCGACATCTACAGCACTTTTCTGCAGCGGTCCTACGACCAGATTTTCCAGGAGGTCTGCCTCCAGAACCTGCCGGTCGTCTTCATGCTCGACCGGGCCGGCCTGACGGGGCCGGATGGCCCGACGCATCACGGGCTGTTTGATCTTGGCTACCTGCGGCTCTTCCCGAACATGACCGTGCTCTCCCCCGCAGATGAGTTTGATCTGACGGCCATGCTCGAATGGGCGATGGCCCAGGCGGGGCCGGTCGCCATTCGGTATCCGAAGGCTGTGCTCGAGACGGCGGTGCAAGACCGCTTCAGCACCAACCGTCGCCCGATTGAGAGGGGTTGCTGTGAAACCCTCTGTGACGGCCCGGATGGTCTGATTGTGGGCTGTGGCAGCCTCGTCAGTAGTTGCCTGCAGGCCGCCGATCTCCTGCGGGAGGAGGGCCTTGAAGTTGGTGTGATCAACGCCCGATTCATCAAGCCGCTGGATCAGCGGGAACTGCTTGAACGGATCGAAGCGGCTCCGTGGACCGTTACCGTTGAAGAGCACGCGGTGCAGGGCGGCTTCGGCTCCGCCCTGCTGGAGGCGGTCAATGACGGCGGTCTGACAAGTGGACCAATTACCCGGCTCGGCATGCCCGACCGATTCATTGAGCACGGCGACCGGGGGGAACTGCTGGCCGACCTGGGGCTGGATGCTGCAGGAATTGCCGCCACCTGCCGTCGATTGGCCGGCCGCGAGACGGCAGCGGCATACTCGACTCCACTCAACGACTGACCGGGGTCCTCCAGAGGCGGTTCCCGTGGTTTTTCTCCCGCCTTCCCTCCAGGGCAGTTCAGATCCGATGCCTGCATCCCGAGAATCTGCCGGCACACTGGATTCGGGACGACCGCTCCAGCCACCCCTGGCCATTGCCATTGTCGGCCCGGAGGAAGTCTCTGGCATCGCTGAACTGGCACGGGGCATCGAACGACTGTTGACCGTCCGCGGGCATACCGTCTCAGTTCGCCTGGCTGTCCGCACCGCCTGGGAACCAGAGGGCCCGGATGCCACCCCTGAGAACATTGCCCAGAAGGCCGACCTGGTGATCGTGCTGGGGGGAGACGGTTCAATTCTGCGTACCGCCCGCTGGATGGGATACCGACAGACGCCGGTGCTGGGAGTGAACCTTGGCCGCCTTGGGTTCCTGGCCGACTTCTCACCGGCCGAGATCGAGGGGGCGATTGCCGAGGTGATGGAGGGACGCTTCCGGCTGGTCGAACACATGATGTTCGAAACCGAAGTCATCCGTGACGATCAGGTGGTGGCGGCCGACCTTGGACTCAACGAGACGTCGCTGCTGGCAGGCCCCCCCTTCGCGATGATCGAGATCGAGCTGTTTGTTGACGGTGAACTGGCCACGGTCTATCGGGGTGATGGGCTGATCATCAGCACCCCGGTTGGCTCCACTGCCTACAACTTGTCGGCCGGTGGCCCAATTGTGCGAAAATCTCTCGAAGCATTCATATTCACACCCCTCAACCCGCACACCCTCACAAATCGTACCGTCATCGATGCGGCCTCACGGGAGTATTGCCTGGTGATACCGGCCCCGAACGAGGGATCGGCCTGTGTGGTCGATGGCCGGCTGTTAACCCTGCTTCAGCCGGGAGACCAGATCAGGGTCGCACTGGCGAAACCAAGATTTCACTTGATTGAAACCAGTCAGCACGGTTACTACTCAACTCTTCGTGACAAACTTGCCTGGGGTGGCGGCCTGAACCGGCCGGCAGCCCCACCCCTTCCGGAGTCATCGTCATGACGCACCGGTCCACCCCGGCCGTCGTCCTCTTGGGCAGCATGCTGAACCTCGCCTGGCTTCTCGGCGGAATGGTGTCCGCTGCTGAAACAACAGCAGCGGATCGTGGCGACCTGGTCCTGCGATATCAGTTCACCACAGGTGAGGCGGTTTCAACGCAAGTGGCCCATCGTGCGGTAACCGAAACAACCATCAATGGAACCACCCAGTCGGTCGAAACGGCAACCGACTCGGTGAAGACCTGGCGGGTGACAGAGGTCGACTCCGATGGGCAGACAACCATCGAGCATCTCGTCGACGACGTTACCATGACCTCGCGAACGAGTGGCCAGGAACAGACGCGTTGGGAAAGTGGCAGCGCTGCTCCGCCACCTGCAGGTTACGAGGGAGTGCGGCTGAGCCTGGGACGTCCGCTGTCGCGGCTGACCATCGATCACTGCGGCCGGGTGTTGAAACGCCGGGATTTATTTCCCAACCCTCCTTCAAATACAGGTGACCTGATGGTGGTCCCCCTCCCCGATGAGGCGGTCGGTGTTGGGAGCAGCTGGATAGTCCCAGAGGAAATTGTTGTCGAGGTCCCGGGGGGGCCGCGACAGTCGATCCGCACCAGACTCCGGTATGAGGTGGCCGCCATTCGCGACAATCGTGTGGTGATCAATGTTGACACGACTGTGCTGACGCCGGTCGATGATCCTCGTATCGAAGCCCGGTTGCTGGAACGAATCTGGGATGGCCAGATTGAGTTTGATGCTGCTGAGGGCCGGCTGATCAGTCGGTCTGCCAGCGTCGATCGCCGCGTTGTTGGCTTCCATGGCCCCCAGTCGAGCGTGCATTACAAAGCCAGTCGCGAGGAGCGACTCATCAACCATTGAAAGATGCCTGATCAGAGAAAAACAGGCCGTCATTAAGCAACTCTCGACTATCCCGCACGCAGGACATCTTCTACGTGCCGGATAGCCTGTTCAACATCCCAGGTGGCATCAGCCAGCACGACATCGGCCTGCGTTGTCATCCATTTTCGCACAGCCTTTTCTGCGGCAATAACAGTCGAATGGCTCCGCCGACCGAAATAACGGCCAATTTCCGTCAACGCAGCC
>CAZKSP010000229.1:0-4821 GCA_964555385.1 uncultured Chitinophagaceae bacterium | reverse complement strand
CACCCTGGCGGCAGCTCATCATCGACGAATTGGCCCCACCTCCTGCCGACCCCGAGCCGCAATGGCCGGAACGAAAGCCGGAGGAACAGGGCCGTGGGGACCAGGAGCAGGGGGCGGCGTCCGGGGCTGAATCGACTGCTGCGGCCGATTCCAAGTCCAAGCCACCGGGTGAGGATGCCGGCGAGCAGCCGAACGGCGACGCCGCGAATGACAATCAGCCGCGTCAGGCCGATGACCAGCAGCAGCCCGGCAAGCAGGGCGGCGAATCTGGCATGCAGGATGCCAGCGGCACGGCAGGCCCGCAGGAGGGGCAGGGCCGACAGGGGCCGCAGTCTGCTCAGCAGCAGCCGGGGCAGCCGGGGGCGGGTCAGCAACAGCCTCAAGCCGGTGAGCCGCGGGAAGGCGAAAAGGCCCGAGACGCACGAGGCGAGAAGGGGCAGCCTGCGGGTGAGCCGCAGGCCAAGGGCGGGGCAGGGAAGCCGGCCGGCGATCCACGCGACGGTAACCAGGGCGAACAGGTTGCCGGTGAGCAACAGCAGCCAGGCGGCAGGGCGGCCGATGGCCGTGAGCCCAAGATGGCCGACGATGGTGAGCAACGGCCGGGAGACGGTGCTCAAGCAGCCCGGAATGGTGATCCGCAGGATCGAAAGCCTGGCGGGCAAGAACAGGCAGCAGAAAACGGTGAACAAACAAGCGGCAAGCCAGCCAGCTCGCCGCCCCCGAAGCCAACCGTCGCGTCTGATGGCACCGATGACGGCGAGGCAATGGAGCGGATTCTTGACCATCAGCGTCGGCAGGCTGGTGAGGAGCCGGGGCAGAAACCGGACAACCAGCAGCAGGGCGAGTGCAAGGCAAAAGATGGTGAGCCTTGCGGTAAGGCTGGCTGCTCAACTTGCAATGGCGGTGGAGCGGCTGGCGGAGACAAGTCGGGCGGAGGTCAGTCGGGTGGTGGTCAGTCGGGTGGTGGTCAGTCGGGTGGTGGTCAGTCGGGTGGAGGCCAGTCGGGTGGTGCCGCCGCATCTACGCCGGAAGGTTCTGCCGACGGTGGACAGAAAACTGAAGATGGCTCGTCCGCTGCTGGGGGTGAGGCCAACGCCGAGAGCGGGCAGCCTGACGGAATGTCGCCTGAAGGGCAGGCCCGAGGTGCTGCTGCGGCGGGCGGTGACGAGTCAGCTGGTGGCAATCAGCCGGGTGAAGGTGCTGCGGCGGCGAATGAGGCTGGTGGTGCGTCTGATAGCGGAGAACCCGGACGGCAAGCTGGTGAAGACGGCAACAAGTCTGCCGAGTCGGACGCGAAGTCTGCGGCCGGCCAGCCTGGTGGCGGTCAGCCTGGAGATCAGGCGAACCCGCAGTCGGCAGAACAGCCTGGAGAGGGGAATCAAAATGGTGGCAGTGCGGCCGGGGCTGGTGTTTCGGGCGGCACACCAGCGGGCAGTACCGCCGGAGGGGGTGGTGGCGGCCGTGACGGGGGCGACCAACCGGCCGACCGCCAGGATGCCGGTGACGCTTCCTCAAAACCTTTGGCTTGGGAGGATCAAGATCTCACCTCGGTTCGCCGAGCAGCCGACCTTGCCCTTCGGCATCTTCGCGACTCGGTTCGCTCAGGTGACGATGAGGTACTCGATGAACTGGGCTGGAATCGAGAACAAGCCGAAGCGTTCCTCAAGCGTTGGGAGGCGATGCGGCAGGCAGAGGCAACAGGTGATGCTGGCGAGCGAGAGTTTGAGGAGACACTGCGTAGTCTCGGACTACGACCTGATGGTGTCCGGTCGTCTGGACAGGTGCCGACTGGGCAACGCGGACCGCAGGCCGAGAGCCGTCGCACCAAGCCACCGCTCGATTACCGAGAGCGGTTCAAGGCCTATTTGAAGGGGACCGATAGTCGACTGGAGCGCGAATGACCGCCTCCACGGATGGCCCTCGTTATCTCGTCGCCTTCGGTCCCACCCGGGTGCCTCATTGGTTCACCGACGTGCTCGTGCTTGGCGGTGGTCTGGCCGGGCTCCGGGCGGCGCTTGCGGTTGACCCGGGACTGTCGGTCTTGGTCGTCAACAAGGACGACCTCAAGGAGTCGAGCAGCCAGTGGGCCCAAGGAGGCATCGCCGGGGTGATCGATCCTGAGGATCGCTTTGACAGCCATGTTGCCGACACGCTGACGGCGGGGGGTGGGCTTTGCCACCCCGAAGTGGTTGAGGGCGTGGTCCGCGAAGCCCCCGACCGGATTGCTGAGCTGATTGGCTGGGGTACCAAGTTCGACCTGCGTGACGGTGCCCTCGACCTTGGGCGGGAAGGCGGCCACAGTCATCACCGAATTGTCCATGCCCTGGGCGATGCCACCGGCCGCGAGGTGATGCGGGCTGTGATCGGACGGGCCCGGGCAACACCCAACATCGAGGTCTGGCCAGAGACATTCACCATCGACCTGGTGACCCACGAAGGCGTCTGCCGCGGGGCCCTCGTCTGGCACCCGGGTCGGGGCAAGACGATGATCTGGGCCCGTCGGACCATTCTGGCTACCGGCGGAGCGGGGCAGATCTATCGAGAGTCGACCAATCCATCCGGAGCCAGCGGTGACGGGATCGCCCTGGCCTGGCGGGCGGGGGCGGCGGTGCGGGATATGGAGTTCATGCAGTTTCATCCGACGGTGCTCTACATCGCTGGTGGCAGCCGCAGCCTGATCACCGAAGCGGTTCGAGGCGCCGGGGCCTATTTGGTCGATCGCGATGGCCGTCGGTTTATGCCCGAGTTTGATCCTCGCGGTGAGCTTGCCCCCCGCGATGTTGTCTCGCGGGCCATCACCGAAGTGATGCGCAACACGGCCCACTCGAATGTCTATCTCAACCTCTCGCATCTCGATGCCAACATGGTGCGGCAGCGGTTTCCAGGCATGGCCAAACTCTGCCGGAAGTTCGGCCTCGATCTGGCGACCGATCCGATCCCGGTACGGCCGGGGGCGCACTACATGATCGGCGGTGTTGTGGTTGACGACCGGGGCAGGACCACGGTTCCGCATCTCTTCGCCGCCGGTGAAGTCACTTCCAGCGGGCTCCACGGCGCCAACCGGCTGGCCAGCAATAGCCTGCTTGAAGGACTCGTATTCGGAGGGCGAGTTGGCGAACAAGCAAGCGTCGAGGCTCGTGGAGACGCGGCGGTACAGACTGACGACGAGCCCTTTGCAGTCCCGCGAATCAGCCAGCCCCCGGCAGAGGAACCGGCCGAAGGGCCCTCCGGCGAGACCCTTGATCTGGGAGATATTCGCAATTCACTCCGCAGCTTGATGTGGCGGCATGTCGGCGTGGAACGGTCGGAGGACTCGCTGGCTGAAGCAGCCCAAACAGTGGCCAGTTGGTGCCGCTATGTCCTGCCCCGGCAGTTCACCGACCCCCAGGGCTGGCAGTTACAGAATCTGCTGGAAGTGGGCCGGTTGATGATCCGGGCAGCAGCAGCCCGCCAAGAAACCCGCGGGGTGCATGTACGATCGGATTACCCGGAGACATCGGACCACTGGAGGCAGCACCTCTGTTGGCAGCGAGGCCGCGATGAGCCCTGGGAACTGCCGGTGGAGTCTCCGCCAGCCGACCCCGCCTAGGTCACGGTTTTCGGAGGCAGGGATTGCCGATTGGCCGGTTCCAGTAAAAAATGGGGCTGCGAGGCGAGACCCGACCACGCAGGAAAAGAACAAGGGAATTCGTGCTCTTTGGTTCGTTTCCCGTCACTTGATGCATACGTTTGTTGGCGAGAGTTGAAGGATCTATGACCGAGACAGCAACAACGGCTCCAGCGGCCACAGGGCGGGGGGACAAACAAGACTCTCCCGCGATGATTGAGGCCGATGGCCTTTGTAAATATTACGGCAGCTTCATTGCTGCTGAGGACATTTCTTTCCGGGTTCCCCGCGGCGAGATTGTTGCTTTCCTCGGGCCGAACGGTGCCGGCAAAAGCACAACGATGAAGATGCTGACAGGCTACCTCGCCCCGTCGGCGGGCCGGGCTTTGATCGCTGGGTTCGATATGTCGACAGACCGACTCGAGGCAGCAGAGCGGCTCGGCTATCTGCCGGAGAATGGCCCGCTCTATCCCGACATGACCCCCCGTAGCCTGCTCGAGTTCTTCGCCGACGCTCGTGGGCTCAAGGCTCCCTATCGTGATGAGCGAATTGAAGCGGTGGTCAAGCAGTGCGAACTCGGCAGCGTTATCGGCAAGGCCATCGGAAAGCTTTCGAAGGGTTATCGGCAACGGGTCGGAATGGCTCAGGTGCTGCTGCATGAGCCAGATGTCTTGGTTCTGGACGAACCAACCAGTGGCCTCGACCCGAATCAGATTCGGGAAGTGCGGGAGACAATTCGCCGCCTTGGTCAGGAAAAGACCGTTCTGCTCTCGACCCATATCCTCCAGGAAGTCGAGGCGATGGCAGACCGGGTTATCCTGATTGCGGAGGGCCGAATGCGATTTGACGGTACGCCCGCAGAGTTGGTGGCTGGTGGCCAGCGGCTCGACGAGCGGTTCTATGAACTCACCCGCGGTTCATGATCGTCGCGAACAGTGGCTCCAGCAGGGACTGGGCCGTGTCGTCCCGGAAATCTTCTCGCTGATGGCACTGGGATCAAACCAACCAGCTACCAAACGTCATTGCGACAAAATCTTTGCACACAACTATCAAGCCAGAGCAGTACGAGAAAAAAGAAGGGGTCTGACATGAAGTGGCACGTGCTCGATGCAGTCTTCAAGCGGAACTTCGTGGCCTATTTCTCCAACCCGACAGGCTACGTCTTCATCTGCGTCTTTGTTCTGCTCGGGTCGCTGGCCGCCTTCTGGCCGCCC
>CAZKSP010000228.1:0-4848 GCA_964555385.1 uncultured Chitinophagaceae bacterium | reverse complement strand
AAACTTCGCTTCGCCATCCCGGCTCCGCTCAGTTTCCAACGCCGCTCGATTGGCACGGAGAACACCTCTCATCCAGGAACACGAAGACTGGCTCGTTTTCTTGTTGAACAGTCGCGAAAATTGCCGCAAGCCGTCACAGCCGCATGCCGGTGAAACCGCCGTCGACGTAGAGACTGGTGCCGGTGATAAAGCTGCCGGCTGCGCTACTGCACAACAAGATGGCTGCTCCTACCAGTTCTTCCGGGTTGCCGAAGCGATCCATCGGGGTCTGGCCCATGATCTGGGCCGTTCGTTCTGGTGACAGAATCTTGCGGTTCTGTTCGGCCGGAAAGAAGCCAGGGCAAAGGACGTTCACACGCACGCCTTTGGGGGCGAGTTCGCGGGCAACGTTCTGGGTGTAGTTCAGCACGGCCGCCTTGGACGCGGAGTAGGCAAAGACCTTGGAAAGCGGCTTATCGGCCGACACGCTGCCAATGTTGAGGATCGCCCCGCCCCCTGTCTCAGCCATATGGCCACCAAAGATTTGACAGCCGAGATGCGTGCTCTTGAGGTTGGTATCGATCACCCGATCCCAATCGTCGTCGGGGATTTCCAGATACGGGACCGACGAGTTGACACCGGCGCAGTTCACGAGAATGTCGGCCTTGCCGCGGGCGTTCTTGGTTGCCTCCAGCAGGGCCGTCACGCTTGCGCGGTCGACGGCATCGACCGCGACGAAGGTGCCGTCGCCGCCGGCTGCCTGAATGGCCGCCACGCGGGCCTCGCCTCGGTCAACCCCGCGGCCGGCGACCACGACAAAGGCCCCGGCAGCCGCCAGGCCGTCCGCCAGCGCGCCGCCGAGCACACCGGTACCACCAACGACGACGGCTGTGCGGCCACTGAGGCCGAAGAGGGTTTCGAGAAAGCTGGCTGATGTGGTCATTGGGCAGAGGTTCTCCGGAAACGAAACAAGGGGGGCGATTGCGGTCACGACACCGGCCGGCGGAGGTCAAGCCACTCACTGTGAAATGTTCCCTCGCGATCGGTCCGTTGATAGGTATGGGCGCCGAAGTAGTCTCGTTGCGCCTGCAGCAGATTGGCCGGCAGGTTGCTGCTGCGGTAGCCATCGTAGTAGGCCAGTGCAGTCATGAAAGCAGGCACTGGAATGCCTGTTGCAGCAGCCGTTGCCACCACCTGCCGCCAGGCGGACTGGCTCTCGGCGAGGGCCGAACTGAAATAGGGGGCAAGCATCAGATTTTCAAGCTCGGGATTGGCGTCGTAAGCATCGGCGATCCGTTCGAGGAACTGCGCGCGAATAATGCAACCGCCCCTCCAGAGCATGGCGATTGAGCGATAGTCAAGTTGCCAGTCATGCTCGGCGGCAGCCGCCGCCAGTTGGACAAAGCCCTGGGCGTAGCTGGCGATCTTGGAAGCGTAGAGGGCCTGCCGCACCTGCTCGATGAAGCTGCCGGCATCCGACATGGGCTCGGGCGTTGGCCCAGAAAGAATGCCGCTGGCCCGCACCCGGGCCTCCTTGCTGGCCGACAGACAGCGGGCGTAGACGGCTTCAGTCACAAGGGTGCTCGGTACACCCAGGTCAAGGGCGAGTTGGCTCATCCACTTCCCGGTTCCTTTGGCTCCAGCCCGGTCGAGGATGTGGTCGACCAGGAACGAGCCGGCTGGTCCATCAGGATCGTGAGCGGTGAAGATGTCGCGGGTGATCTCGATGAGATAACTGTCGAGTTCACCACGATTCCAGGTATCGAAGACCGCTGCCAGGGCGTCGTTGTCGAGTCCGCCAGCATGCTTGAGCAGCCAGTAGGCCTCGCAGATCAACTGCATGTCGCCGTACTCGATGCCGTTGTGCACCATTTTGACATAGTGGCCAGCCCCTCTGGGCCCGACCCAGTCGCAGCAGGGAATGTCGCCGTTCGGGCCGACCTTTGCGGCAATCGCCTGGAAGATCGGTTGGACAAGCGGCCAAGCCGCTGCCGAGCCGCCAGGCATGAGGCTTGGGCCTTTGAGTGCTCCCTCCTCACCACCTGAAACCCCGGTGCCCATATAAAGCAGGTTCGCCGACTCAACTTCACGGGTGCGTCGCTCGGTGTCGCTGAAGAGCGTGTTGCCGCCATCGATGATGACATCACCGGGGGAGAGCAGGGGGATGAGAGTTTGAATAATCTGGTCGACCGCCGGTCCCGCTTTGACCATTAGCATCACCTTGCGGGGCGGTTTGAGTGCAGCGACCAGTGCTTCAAGGGTGTGGCAGCCGACGACATTCGCTTGGTTTCCACGGCCAGCTGTGAAGGCGTCGGTGATGCTCGTTGTGCGGTTGTAGACCGCGATCGAAAATCCCCGGCTGGCGATGTTGAGGGCGAGGTTTTCACCCATCACGGCGAGGCCAATCAGGCCGATGTCACAGGTCGGTTCGGGCATCTGGTTACTCTGGGGGAATCGAGGCTGATCGGAAACTGGTGAATAGGAAGCAAGGAATCTTTCGTTAGCCTGGCAGGAAGCGACCATTTCGTTCCATGCAAGCCGCTTTTTGGCCAGAAGCATACCGTGAGCCGCTGAGGTGGGCTACGGGCACTGCGTTTCCTCCCCCAGAACCATTCAAGAACTTCCAGTGAATCAACCGATTCAATTCCTATGAACGCTTTATCAAGCAAAGCGGAGGTGACAGTAGCAGGCTCTCCATGTGGCAAAAGTTTTGCTATCGGAAAGACTTGACCAGAACCTCGAGATTGCCATAGCGTTAGGTCTGTCATTCGATAAGGCGCCGTAGCCAAGTGGCTAAGGCAGCGGATTGCAAATCCGCCATCGTCGGTTCGACTCCGACCGGCGCCTCTTTTTTCTGAGTCTGGCACTGCAAAGCTGCCGTTTCTGTTGCGAGAACATAAGGCTGCACAGAGCCACCAAGGGGAGGTGGGTCGTGTCCTCTTCACAACAGCTTGTCGAGCCCAATCGATCAGGCGACACCCCGCCCACCCTGATGATTGTGGAGGTGGCGGGTAAAAGCCAGGAATCGCTGCAGCAATACTTTAATGGGCAGGGATTTCGGACGCTGCTGACGCAAGACCCGCAGCGGGCATTGATGCGGTTCAAGACCTGGCCCCGACCCGACTTCTTGTTGATCAGCGCTCAAGTGCTGCAGGATTCTGCTGTCGAAGTCTTCAACCGGTTTTCTCAGGATCCCTACCTCGCGAAGGTGCCAGTCCTGATGATTGGCAGTCGGAGTCGGCAGGATTTCTTCCTCGCCAAGGCAAAGACCGATGTGTTTCGGAAAATTCTGCTGATGCCGTTCAAAGCGAACACGCTGCTGCAGGTGGTGCGGTTGTTGCTGGCTACTGCTTCCGACTCGGGTGACGCTGGCTGACGTCCTGCGAGCGGGTTTTTGAGGCGGATAGCTGAAGGGTTGCCTGCCCTCTCCTTGAGCCGTAGTCTTCGTTTGAGGGAAGAACGCATTCGTTGGCAACCTTTGCGTCAACTGGCCGTTTGGTAGCCTGTCGGCCATCACCTATGGTGCACTACTAGGTCTCTGATGAAGCCAATTTGATCTGACGGGATATGAAAGCAGAATCACAACTCGTCACGCTTCCTGTTGCCGCAGTCATCGGTACGCTGATCATGATCGGCATGCCGATCATGGCACGGATGCAACCCAAGCCACCGGATGATCCTTGGCTGAAATTGCGGCCGCCAACCTCCGAGGCTGGTGGCAGGGTGCTGCACCATGGCCAGCCAATCAAGGGTGCAGTGGTCTGTTTTATCTCGACCTTTGAAAATCCCCACCGCACCTACTCGGCGATTGGGGTGACCAATTCGGAAGGCCGGTTCTTGCTGAATGCCTTCCGCGGTGTGATCGGGGCGCCGGTCGGGCCGCAGCAGGTGACGATTCAATACATGGTGCCAACAGGCAGGGTTTTCAGGGATCCGATGTTTGAGAGTGAACGCTACCTCGACGACCTGCAGTTCTACGAAGACCCCGGCATTCGTGAGATGGCCAGTGGTATTCCCCGCCGTTACAGCGAACCCGAAACCTCTGGGTTGACCGCCGCCATCACCGCAGATGGACCTAACGACTTTCTTTTCAATTTGGTGGGGCCAGCGGAGCCTCCTGATCCCCGGGACAACCCCTTCGCCGCCGATGCGATGTTCATTGAGGGGAATGCGGGTGAATTCTCAGCCGCTGCCGGTGTTGATACTCAAGCCAAGCCAACAGATCGTCGGTCGGCTTCAGCCGATGCTGAGGCAACCGGCGCTGATCTGCCAACGGATGGGCTCGGTCTTGATACTCTCTTCAGCGTTCCCGATGGCCTCGCCGGCGAAGGAACCTGAAGTGTGTACGACGTCCGTAACCGTCGCCGCTGATCAAAGGTGGTTGTGTGGTGCCTGCTGGGCCGACTGTTGCCGAGGAGCCGCAGGGTGCTCTTGGAAGTGGGCGACGGCTTGATGAATATCAGCCAGTAGGAGGTCGGCCATCTCCCGGGTGAAGTCCCGCTTCACCAGAATCCGTTGGAAGGCCTTGCCAGCGAGATCGCCGGTGAAGGGATAGGCCGGCACCTGCCAGCCCCTCATGCGGAGCCGATCAGCCAGATCGTAGAGCGTGAAGCCACGCTTTGCATTCTCGGTAAGCGTCCAGACAACCGCCGGAATCCCCTGGTTGGCATTGCCGTCGTGAATAATCTCGAAGCCTTCCAACTCGCCAATTTCGGCGGCGCATGCCTCCGCAATGGCGTGGCAGCTGCCATGGACGGCGGCATAGCCTGAGCGGCCGAACCGGACAAAGTCGTAATATTGGGAGATCACCTGGCCGGCAGGCCGGGAGAAATTGATCTGGAAGGTCGGCATGTCGCCGCCCAAATAGCT
>CAZKSP010000227.1:0-4852 GCA_964555385.1 uncultured Chitinophagaceae bacterium | reverse complement strand
TACAGCACTGCGCAACGAGACCTCGCGGCAAAATACTTTCCCCCGGAATACAGCCGCGGCCTTGTGCAGATGAGGCAGGGCGACGACCGTGTTGTCTTTCCAAACCAGCCGCCGCTGCCGGTGTCGACGCGGGACGAACGTGGCCAGGAATCACTCTGCTTTTACGGCGATACGCTGCCACCCAACCTCGTCAGGGGGCGGCAATACTTCGTCGTTGAAAGCGAACCAGACTTCATTCGCATCGCGGCCACGCCGGGCGGCGAGGCGATCCGATTCGCTGGTGATGGAGGGAGAGAGGTCCGTCTGCTCTATCCACTGTTTCGGGCGCACCTCGCGCTCTACGCGCCGCAGGGAAGCGGGCCCGGCAAAGGGGCCATTGATCTGGTCAGTTGCCAGAATGTCATCGTGCGGAGCTGTCGCCTTAGTGCGCTCGGAG
Organism: uncultured Chitinophagaceae bacterium; assembly: GCA_964555385.1. GTDB lineage: Bacteria > Planctomycetota > Planctomycetia > Pirellulales > UBA1268 > UBA1268. The sequence continues at coordinate 4,416 of CAZKSP010000227.1, read as the reverse complement.
ATGCCATGCACATTCAGAAGAGCCGCGATATCGTTTTCAGTGGCAATCAGATCACGGGGGCACGGATGGGCGGATTTTTTCTAGCTGAGTTCTGTCGCAATGCGGTCATCACGGGCAACACCGTTGATGGTACGAACGGGTCCCGCGTGATGAGCGTGGAGAAGTCTTGCGAAAACGTCACTGTTGTCGGCAATACCTTTCGCAACGGTGGCCGGGGCTCGTGGATCAACCAGCCCCGCAACTTTGTGCTGTCCGACAACATCTTCATCAACAATACGACCAAGTGTGAACCCGATCCCCGGCGGGGCCGGCGGAGTTTTGTGACGGGCGACTACGAAGCGTATGCCGAACTCTATTTCACAACCTATGAGCCGAACGGTCGGTACGGCAACGTCACGGTGCGGGGGAATGTTTTTGTGACGGGTAAAGAGGCAGCGCACGCCATCAACTTTGCTCCCGGCGGTGACACCTTGCAGGTGACCGACAACATCTTTCAAGGCGAGGTGCGTACGATTGTGGCAGCGGCAGGCTGCACCAATGTCACCATCCGCGACAACGTTGACGGAGAGGTGGCGATCGAGTCACGGTGACGATCCCAACTGCTCCCGGTTGAGACGGTACCAGAGAGGGCGTGGGCTCATGCAATCTGCGAGCGGGCTGAACCGCTGGTGTCGACTACGAATCAGGGGCGTGGTGCAGGGGGTTGGCTTTCGGCCCTTTCTCTGGCGGCGGGCCAACCGGCTGGGGCTGAGCGGCTGGTGTGAGAATGACCCCGACGGAGTGACTGTCGAATTGGTCGGCCCGGTAGCCGCGGTGACAGCGTTTCAAAATGGTCTCACTGAGGCGGCGCCGCCGTTGGTTCAGATTGAGCAGGTTGAGACCGTGGCTGAGGGCCCCGCTGACCGACCGTTTGCTGGTGGCGAGCGGTTCGTGATTCATGCCAGTCGGCAGGGCCTGCCAGGAGACGCCCTCGTGCCGGCCGACGTTGGCAGTTGTGATGCCTGCCTGGCTGATGTGGCCGACCCGGCGGGTCGGCGGTATCGGCATCCTTTCACCAACTGCACCGACTGCGGCCCGCGGTACACCATCATCGAGTCGCTGCCTTATGACCGAGAGGCGACCACGATGCGGGCCTTTGCCATGTGCAAGGCCTGTACTGCCGAGTATGCCGACCCGGCGGACCGGCGGTTTCATGCGCAGCCGAACGCCTGTCCCGCCTGTGGGCCGCAGGTGTGCCTTTTTCAGGGGCGTGTTGGTGGGCCGGAGCCGTCAGCAGCCAAGCTGGCTGGTGACGCTGCCATCTCGGCAGCACGTCACTTGCTGGTGGGCGGTGGCATCCTGGCGGTAAAGGGCATTGGCGGTTTTCATCTCCTCTGCGATGCGACCGGGCCGGCGGTAGCGGAACTTCGCAGCCGCAAGCAGCGGGTTGGCAAGCCACTGGCGGTGCTGGTTGAGTCAGTCGCGGTAGCCGAGCAGTTTGCCATCTTCTCTGAGCAGGAGCGGCGGCTGCTGGAAAGCCGTGAGCGGCCGATCGTGCTGTTGCGAAAGCGTCTGCAGGCGACGCTGCTCGCCGCCGACGTCGCGGCCGGCAATGACTTTGTTGGCGTGATGCTGCCCTGCCTGCCGTTGCAGCAACTACTGGCTGTCGGCCTGCCGCCGCTGGTGATCACCAGTGGAAACATCGCCGAAGAGCCAATCGCCTGGCAGAACGAGCAGGCGGTCGAAAAGCTCGGGCCGCTGGTCGACGGCCTACTGCTGCATAATCGCGACCTGGTGCTGCCTTGCGATGATTCAGTCGTTCGCTGCGTCGCCGGGGCGGTGCTGCCGATTCGCCGCAGCCGGGGCTTTGCCCCACTGCCGGTGCGGCTGCCAAAGGCCGGGCCCGTCGTTTTGGCTGTCGGTGGTGAGTTGAAAGCTACCCTCTGCCTGACGCGGGGTGAGCAGGCGTTCTTGAGTCCGCACTTGGGTGATGTTGGCAGTATCGAGACGCTCAGCCTGCTTGAGCAGACAGCTAATCATTTTCAGCAGTTGCTGGCCGTGCAGCCGCAGGCAGTCGTGGCTGACCTGCACCCCGGCTATCTGTCATCCGACTGGGCAGCCGGCTATGCCGAGCGGCTTGGCGTGCCACTGCTGCGGGAGCAGCATCATGAAGCCCACGCGGCGGCCTTATTGGCTGAGCATGGCCTGACCGTGATGGAGCAGCCGGGGGTGGCTGTCGCCTGCTTTGACGGCACGGGTTACGGCCATGACGGCGGCATTTGGGGGGGCGAGGTGTTTGTGACGGGACAAGATGGCCTCGCACGGGTCGCCACGCTCGCGCCGTTTCTGTTGCCCGGTGGTGATGCCTGCATCCGCAGGCCCTGGCGGACGGCGCTGGCGTTGCTTGATCAGGTCGGGCTTGAATGGGATGAGCGGCTGGCCTGCGTCGCAGCCGCAGGCGAGGCGGATCGACAGGTACTCAAGCGGCAGCTTGCAACTGGCCTCAATTGCATCAGCAGTTCCAGCATGGGTCGGCTGTTCGACGCCGTAGCCGCCATTCTTGGGCTGAAGCAGGAAGTGACCTATGAGGCTGAGGCGGCGTTGCGGCTGGAAGCAGTCGCGGCGTTGGGCAGCCAGCAGCATGATGCGGCACGGTACCGCTTCACGCTCGGCCAATCGCACGGGCTACCCTGGTCGATCGGCTGGCAGCAGCTACTGACCGCGATTGTCACCGATACGCTGGCCGGTCGGCCCGTGGCTGAGGTGGCAGCCGACTTTCATCACGCCGTCGCCCAACTGCTCTGCGAACTGGCCAGTCACCTGTGCGCGACGGGGCTAGCCGACCGGTGTCTTGGGCTCTCCGGTGGTGTCTTCCAGAATGCCTGGCTGGTTGAGCGAGTCGTGGTCGGCTTGCAGGCAACTGGTCATGCACTGCTGCTGCACCACCAGGTGCCGGCGAATGACGGGGGTCTGGCCCTCGGGCAGGCGATGCTCGGCCGTCGGCGGGTGGAGGCAAGCTGAGGCCGGTGGCTTGTTGTCGCCTCAAAGCAGGGTTGGAAGCGACTGGCTGGTCAGGATCGTGGTATCATCAGCGAAGGCTGCGGGGAGCAAGTGTTCTTTGGCAGCGAACAAGTTGACTGCAGTCTTTATCAGGAGTCGTGATGCAACCCCAGCACGTGTCGGCCAGTGATTTTCGCCGTGATGCTCAGAAGATTTCGCCACGGCCTGCTTCAACTGCTGGCCAGAAGGCATCTGCTTTATGGATGCTCGTGTTGGCCCTCGCAACTTGCTGGAGCCTGCCGGTGGGAGCTGATGAGACCATTCCGGCGGATGCCGCTCCGCGGTGGTGGAAAGGCAACCTCCACACGCACACGCTCTGGAGCGACGGAGATGATTTTCCAGAGATGGTCGCCGAGTGGTACCGCACCCGCGGCTATCACTTCCTAGCCCTGTCCGACCACAACGTGCTCGCCGTCGGTACCCGGTGGATGGCCGAGCAGACCATCCGCAAACGCGGTGGTGATGAGGTAGTCGACAAATACCTCGCCCGCTTCGGGCCGGCCTGGGTCGAGCGGCGGGGAGAGGGTGAAAAGGCTGCCGTTCGGCTTAAGCCACTGGCAGAGTTTCGCTGCCTGGTTGAGGAGCGGGGACGCTTCCTCATGATTCCGGCTGAGGAGATCAGTGATCGAGCCGAAGGCAAGCCGGTTCACATCAATGCCAGCAACATTGTTGAACCGATTCAGCCGGTGGGTGGCAGGACCGTTGTTGAAGCAATTCAGGGCAACCTGAGGGCGGTCCGCGATCAGGCGGAACGCGCAGGGCAGGAGATCATCGCTCATCTGAATCATCCCAACTTCGGCTATGCAGTCACCCCGGCCGATCTCGCCCAGGCAACCCTCGAGCAGCACTTTGAGGTTTTTAATGGCCATCCTGGGGTCAATCAGCGAGGTGACGACAAGCACCCCTCGGTCGAGATGAGCTGGGATATTGCCAACACCATCCGCTTGGATGAACTCCGCGCGGCACCCCTGTTCGGGATCGCTACAGATGACAGCCACAACTATCACTCGCATCTGGGGGAACCGAAGGCGTCACGTCCCGGCCGGGGCTGGGTGCTTGTTCGGGCCACCCACCTGACGCCCGAGCACATTGTGCGGGCCCTCAAGCAGGGAGACTTCTATGCCTCCAGCGGCGTGTCGCTTCGCGAGGTCGTATTTGATGAGTCAGCCCAGACGCTGCGGCTGGAGATCGAGCCAGCCGGCGACGCCACATACACGACCCACTTTATCGCGTCATTCGCGGCAACTGATGAGCAGCCAGCCCGAATCGGTGTAGAGGTTGCAGTGTCGGCAGGCCTGACGGCCAATTACCGTCTCACCGGCAAGGAGCTTTATGTTCGGGCGAGGGTGACGTCGAGACGGTAATTGGCCGTCAGGC
>CAZKSP010000226.1:3739-4885 GCA_964555385.1 uncultured Chitinophagaceae bacterium | reverse complement strand
AGACTGTTCGCGGATGGCGAACCGGCAAGATCACGGTGCCGACATGACCCTAGATCAAGCGTTGATCATGTGTAGCGGCTGGGATGTAGATCCCGTGTCCGGTGGCGTCGTGGAGTTCGACGGCATCGACGTGCAGGTTTCGGACCCTGACGCCGGATGGGTCGCCTCTGGTGGCACGGCAGATCAGAGGGAGGCCGCTCTCCTGATCTGCCGAGAATGGCTCTATGTCTGACGAGGTCCTGGGGCTAGTCCGAGAGAACCTCTCCGAGACCCTGCGCCTCCGGGACGAGGTCCACACGCTCACAAGGCGAGTGGACGCTCACATCATCGAGCACCACCGGCCCCAACCTCCCCATGTTGCGCCCGCGCCGGTCCAGCCACCTCCAGCCCCAACTCCGGCCTCGGAGACGACGTGGGCGGGCGTGGCGTCCAAGGCGATTGATCACAAGCCCTTGAGGTGGGCCGCTCTGGTCCTGGCCCTCGGGTTCACCGGTCTGGGTGCGTCGGAGATCCGGGATCTGGTCGTCTCGGCGGCGGCGTCCCGGGCCGTGGAGTCCGAGGCCGAGGTGGAGTCCGAGGAGCCGCCTCCAGAGCCTGAGAGCCCCCAGGAGGACGCCGAGTGATGATGTGGAGGCCAGCCCCTGCCCCGAGGCCGATCACGCCACCACAGAGGCCCCACGGCTCAGCTTGACCCGCCACTGGCGGACAGCCTCCCCCGTGATCCCGTAAGCCTTGCCAATCGCAACGTGGGTTGCGTTACTCGCGCACAGGTCCCGGGCTCCGGGGTGGTTCTCATCGAGCCATTCCGCGAACTCGTCCCGGGTCTTCTCCGGTCGTCCCCTGCGATCCCTGGCGGTCCTCTCCACCGGGGGCGGCTTGAGGTGCTGGTTCTCGCGCCTCCACTTGTAAACCGTGGCGGCGGAGACTCCCGCCTCCTCGGCCACCCTCCAGGCGGGCAACGTGAACGGGTTCAACCCCTCCGGGAGCACAGCGGGCGGGCGTCCTAGCTTCGTCATCTCTCCTCCTTCGTCGGACATTCGACCGGGTTTATATCGCACAAGTGATGAAAAAGCGCAAGCGGAAAGGCCCCCCGGTCTTTTTTGATCTTTTTTCACTTTTCCACTTGCGCCATCGGAACGGGAGTGG
>CAZKSP010000226.1:0-3639 GCA_964555385.1 uncultured Chitinophagaceae bacterium | reverse complement strand
CGGTCTTTTTTGATCTTTTTTCACTTTTCCACTTGCGCCATCGGAACGGGAGTGGGTATAAAAAGAGTGTCAGCGGGACACAACAACAAACGACACGGAGACAACATGAACAACGCACTCAACACCGCCGCTCCCCGCTGGGGCAAGGGTCACGTCAAGGCCGACCCGCGCACCCGTTACCGTGCGGCCCTCGCCCTTTACCGCCGCGCGCTGGCGGTGGCCTACCGGGAGGAGATCAGCGGCGCGGAGTTCGCTGACCTCGCCCGCGAGGAGGCTCACTACCGCGCCGACCTTGAGGTTGTGGTCGGTGTGGTCGGTGGCCCGCTCTGCGGTAACGATGAGGTCGTGACCGAGCGCGAGCCGACCCCCGCCGAGTGGGCTGACGCTGCCGAGGCGGTGGCTTACCGCTTCTGCGATACCTACACCGTCCGGGAGGCGCTGCACCCGGGCGCTGACCTCGCCCGTGAGCTGGCCGATTTCCAGGCGGGTATCGCCCGATGACCCTGAGCTAGCGCCCCCGCAGGGACCCCGCTTCGGCGGGGTTTCTTGCTTGGGCCAGATCCTCGGGTGGTACCCTCCGCCGCATGAGGACCACCAGCAAGCGCAAGGACACGGAGAAGGAGTCCCGGAGGCTCAAGTTCATCGGGATGGTGATCGCCGTCTCCGGGTGCGTCTTGGCGAAGGACTCCAGCGTGGAGATCGCCGGGATCTATGCCGCGTTCGTCGGTGGTGCTGCATACCTCGGGAGCCGGTACATCTCCGGGGAGACGGAGCGCCCGAGCGGGTCTCCACCCGTCGAGGAGCCGCCCCAGTGAGCCGCCCCCTGCCCTGGTACTTCTGGGCCACCGTGGCGGCGGCTGGCGTCCTCCTGCTTCTCGTCCTCGTCCCGCCCCTTCGGGGCTTCGTGGTGGAGGCTGTGGCCGCTGTACTCGCGGGTGCTGTGGGTGTGCGCTCCGCGCAGCGGAGGAGCGCCGCCCGGGACGAGGCCACCGAGGCGATCGAAGATCACCGAGAGGCGGCAGCGGTGGAGACCCGCCAGACCGAGAGCCGCCAGGAGAGGGCCTCAGAGCGCGCCTCAGAGGCTTTGGGTGAGTCCGTCGAGTCAGCACCCCCCGAGGATGCGAAAGACCGCGAGAGACGCGCACAGGCGCTCGGGGCGGATCCGCTCGGATGACGGTCCAGATCGATCTCCGCTGGGTCCTCGTGGCGGTCTCGGTCCTGGCTCTGACGGGTGCGGGTCGTCACCGGCTGATCGACCCGATCCCCTGGGAGGACGTGACCCGGTATGAGCCCGAGGACCTCCGGGACGTGGTGAAGGACCGGGCGAAGGTACTAGCGGGAGACCCCGCCCCCTTCGATGGGTGGCTCCTGGCGGGTCAAGGGTTCGCGCGCTCGGTGGAGGCGTATGAGGACGCCTCCCGGGCTCTGGTGGCCTGCTACCGGTGGAGGGATGAGGATCGGCGGTTCGCGGACCGGATCCACGCTGCCACCGTGGAGGGCATCAAGACGTGCCGGGCGAGCAAGCCTCGGGACTTCGCGGCGGGTGCTGCGGTGGGGTTTGGGGCGTGCGCTGGGGTCGGATGGGCCGTGGAGGGAGCGAGACGATGAGCCGTGACATGGGAGCCTTGGATCCAGAGTTCCGCGAGGTCTGCTACCGGGTGCTCAGTGCCTGCAAATCCCGGGGCGTGGAGATGCGTCCGTTCTTCACGGCCCGCCATCCGGTGGATCAAGGGGCTCTCTGGCGGCAGTCCCGATCTTCCGCGGAGGTCCAGCGCAAGGTGGAGGAGCTAAAGGCCGCGGGGGCTCCGTACCTCGCCCAGTGCATCCTCGACGCGGGACCGCAGAGCGGACGATGGGCGACCAACGCGATCCCCGGCCTCTCCTGGCATCAGTGGGGGCTTGCGCTCGACTGCTATTGGCTCGTGGACGGCGCGGCGGAGTGGGACGCGGGAGCGACTCACCACGGGGTCCAGGGGTACAGGGTCTACGCGGAGGAGGCTGAGACCCTCGGCCTCCGCTCCCTAGCGAGCATCGGGGACCCGGTCCACATCCAGCAACCCCAAGAGGGCTCACCGAGCCACCTCGGCCTCCCTCAGATCGACGCGGAGATGAGGCAGAGGTGGAGGGTGGCGTGAATGAGCGAGGAGCCAGAAGACACACTCACGATCGCGGTGGAGGCGGCTCGGGACGCCATCGACGCCCGTAGGGGTGCGCCGAGCAAGGCCCCGCCGCCCGCGGGCGGTCCGTGGGCTGTGCTCGCCAGCGTGGACAAGGGCACGCTGACGCTCGTAGCCGCTGCCATAGGCGTCCTGACTATGGAGGCGGACCGGTGGGTGGGCTCGATGGTCAGAGACGAGGAGACGGCGATCTCGCGCGCCGTGGCGGACATCGCGACGAAAGCCGCGGAGGAGGTATGCCGCGCCGAGGTGGACGCACTCCGAGGGGAGGTCCATCAGGCGGCGGAGAAGCCCCCCACGATCTCGGACATCAGGGAGAAGGCGTGGGAGGACCGCCAGCGGATCTACGCCCTAGAGAGGCTCCACGACGTAGGAGAGGCGAGACGCGAGCGAGCTAGGGACGAAGACCCCTTGGGGCGTTAGTTCGCGGACTCCAGCGCGGCGACGAGGGCCTCGGCTTCGGTTTCGTGGGTGCATTCCACAATGGTCGCGAGCCCCTCAGATCCGTATCGGGCACGCACACCCCAGCCGGTGCCGGTGTGCATCGTGCTGGCTATGCAATCGGAGCCCCGATGCGGCTCCCACGCCTCCCGCACTTGGGCCAGTAGCACGCCCAGGGTCGCGGGGTCGCGGAGATCAGGCCAGCCGAGGTTGGATTGCTGCCACAGGCTGATCGTGTGGCTTTGGTGCAACCCGAACGCAGCCATCGCGGCGGTGCTGCCTCCGATGTGCCAAGCGGCCAGCACGGTCATGCCGGTTGAACCGTCAAGACAGCCTCGCGTCCACTCCATCCCCGCCGCCATCGCCCGCAGCCCGAGCGCCTTCGATTCGTCGTTAGTCATGTCTCCTCCATTCATTGGTTCACCTCGACCACCACGAACCCGCACCGGTTCCACGAGGCAAGCTTGACCGCGTCCCTCTGGGCTCCCTCGCGGGTGTCGTACACCCTCCCAGGCTCTACACCCGCGATCCTGGCCGTGGGGCCTTGGTAGGCGTGCGAGGTGGTGGGGCGTTTCGGGATCCGGGACGCCTTGACGATGATCCAACTAGACACCGAGGAGCCTCCCAAGGTGGCACTTGGCGTTGTGGGCGTCCCAGGGCTCTCCGCAGTTCGGGCATGGCCCCGAGGGGTCCCGGAGACGCATGAGAGCCGCCACGAGGGCGTGGCGTAGGTGGTGGGTGGTGGCCGCGGCGGTCCCTAGCTCCAAGGCCACATCATCCGCCCCGCTCTGGATCAGAGCCATCTGAGCCGCGGAGACGGTGGGGCATATCTCAGGACCCACCACCGCCCGCACCCGCTGGAAGACCCGCCTCCGGGAGCCGTCGAGGACTAGGGCGGCGGTCTCTTCGTCGCGGACGATCATCAGTCTCCCCACACCAGATCGAAGTCTCGGTTCTCGGGCTCCCGCTGGGCCTCGGCGTCTCGGATGACCTCAACGCAATCGGCCTGGGCCTCAGCGTC
>CAZKSP010000225.1:0-4921 GCA_964555385.1 uncultured Chitinophagaceae bacterium | reverse complement strand
GGCACGATGCCCGAACTTTCCGTGAAACACCCAACCCCACTGCCACCCGGCGACAGGATGTCGCCAATCAGCACCAGCGGAAGGATGAAAACCTCGGCTTTTCGTCCTTCCGCCCAAGGAAAGTCGGGCACGATGCCCGAGCTTTCCGTGAAACCAGCCGCCCGAGCTTTCCGTATCGCTAGCACACACCTGGCCAGCGGGCCCGGACGTCACGGCCAGCGTAGAGAGCTCCGTCGCCGAGCGACTCTTGGATCCGAAGCAGTTGGTTATATTTTGCCACCCGGTCACTGCGAGAGGCTGAGCCGGTCTTGATCTGGCCGGTCGAGAGGCCGACAGCGAGGTCGGCGATTGTTGCATCTTCGGTTTCACCACTGCGATGACTGGCAATCGAGGTGTAGCCCGACCGATGGGCCAATGCCACGGCAGCGGTCGTCTCTGTGAGGGTACCGATCTGGTTGACCTTGACCAGAATGCTGTTGGCGATTCCCTCGGCAATGCCACGACCAAGCCGCTCGGAATTGGTCACGAAGAGATCGTCGCCGACAAGCTGAACCTTCTCGCCGATCTTTTCGCTGATCAGCTTCCAGCCCTCCCAGTCATCTTCCGAACAGCCATCTTCGATCGACATGATCGGGTACTTCCCTGCCAGATCTGCCAGAAAGTCAACCATGCCAGCTGAGTCGAGCGGCTTGCCTTCGATGGTATAGGTGCCTGCCTTGGTGTCATAGAGTTCCGTCGCGGCCACATCGAGCGCGATCGCAATCTGCTCGCCCGGCTTGTAGCCTGCGTTGCCGATGGCAGCGAGGATCACCTCTAGCGCCTCACTGCACGAGCCGATCTGCGGGGCGAAGCCACCTTCGTCACCAACGGCCGTGACTAGCCCTTTGTCCTTAAGCACCTTCTTCAGGGCATGAAAGGTCTCGACCCCAGCTCGCAGGGCCGCATCGAAGGTGTCGAAGCCCAGAGGTATCACCATGAACTCCTGCACGTCGAGCGGATTGTCGGCATGCGCCCCTCCATTGATGATGTTCATCATCGGCGCCGGCAGCAGCCGAGCAGTGGTACCACCGAGGTAGCGATACAGCGGTACTCCGCAGTGCTCGGCCGCAGCGTGGGCTGTGGCCAGTGAAACGCCAAGAATTGCATTGGCGCCCAGGGTCTTCTTGTTGGATGTGCCGTCGAGTTCAAGCATCCGCATATCGACGCCAGTCTGATCGAGGGCGTCGCAGCCTTCGAGTTCTTCGGCGATCCGGTTGTTGACGTTCTCAACTGCTTCAAGCACTCCCTTGCCAAGATAGACGTCTTTGTCGCCGTCCCGTTTCTCCCAGGCCTCGTGGGCACCGGTGCTCGCTCCCGAGGGCACGGCTGCCCGGCCAAACGTGCCATCAGCCAGGCTGACATCGACTTCGATCGTGGGATTCCCGCGGCTGTCAAGAATTTGGCGGGCATGAACATCAACGATCGTGGACATGGTGGGCTCCTCAGCTGGGCGATTAGGTGCGAACGGTCAAAGCAACGCAATTGTGCCGACAGTCGGCAACCACGCAAGGGTGTGGCTGGAAGCTGCCAGCCGGGCTACCCTCTCGATACCGGCAGTTTGCTGGCCGTCGGTTTGTCAAAGGTTGCTGCTCCTGGGCCCGCAACGGTTCATTGCACAGGAAAGACACATGTTCACCGGTCTTGTCGAACACCTCGGTCGCATCGTCGCCGCCACTCCGGAGCCGCCGGGGCTGCGGCTTGAGATAGACGCTGGGCCAGTCGCCGAGGATGTGACGATCGGCGAAAGCATCTGCACCAGTGGCTGCTGCCTGTCAGTCGTGGCGATTGACGGCCCGCGGCTGGCCTTTCAGTTGGGCCCCGAGACCCTTGCGCGGACGACCCTTGGCCGCCGGGGTGTGGGGGACGGCGTGAACCTTGAGCGGTCACTGCGACTCTCCGACCGGCTCGGCGGCCACCTTGTTACCGGCCACGTCGATGGGGTCGGCCAGTTGGCGGAGCGGGTCGACGAACAGGACTGGGCAACCTGCCGGTTCAACGCAGCCGCCGACTTGCTGGCCCAAATCGTCGGAAAAGGTTCGATCACCATCGACGGCGTCAGCCTAACGGTGGTCGATGTCGATGCAGAAAGCTTCAGCGTCGCACTCATTCCGCATACCCTGGCAATGACAACACTTGGAAGCCTCGCCGTTGGCGATGCAGTCAACCTAGAGACGGATCTGGTCGCGAAGTACGTTGGCCGGTGGTTGGAGTGTCGGGCATGAAGCGTTCTGCCAAGCGTGCTCGGGGAAAGGCCCCGCGACAACGTAAAGCCGGTGGCAGCCTGCCGGGACAGCGGGCCCAGCAACCACCAGCCGACCCTGCAGCCGCCAAGGCTGCTCGTCAGACCACGGCCTATCTGAAAAAACTCTTCGCTGAGGTTGGCTTCTCAATCGACGCCCGACGAGGACAGAACTTTCTGGTTGACCTCAACCTGCTCGATTTGCTCGAACGCTCAGCCGAGATCGAACCCGATGACATTGTGCTGGAGGTCGGCAGTGGCACGGCGGCCCTCACAGAACGGCTGTCGCGGGCAGCCTTTCGTGTGGTGACCGTTGAGATCGATCCGCGACTGGCGACACTCGCCCGTGACAGGCTGGTCGATTGCGACAATGTCGAACTTGTCGAGGGGGATGTACTGGCCGGTAAACATCAGCTTGCCCCGGAAGTACTCACGGCCCTCGATGCAGCATTGGCAGCTCGACGGGAAGCTCGGCGAAGCGGCCGTTTTCTGCTCGTGGCTAATCTTCCCTACTGCGTTGCAACTCCGGTGATTTCGAACCTGCTACTGGTTCGGCCGTTTGATGCCGCCACAGTGACCGTCCAACGGGAAATGGCTGAGCGGATGATCGCCAGCCCTGGCAGTGGGTCGTACAACGCACTTTCCGTCTGGGTTGGGGCCCAGTGCCACGGTGAGATTATCAGGGTGCTGCCGCCGAGTGCCTTTTGGCCACGGCCCAAGGTTGACTCGGCAATCATTCGGCTTGACCTCGAGCCGAAGCGGCGGCAGACAATGACTGACCTGACTCGCTTTCACACATTCGTCAGGGATGTTTTCTGCCACCGTCGCAAGCTATTACGAGGTGTATTGATCCGGCTGGCCGGCGGCAAGCAGCAGCCCTCAGCGGTCGATCGGGTTGAAAAGCTGTATCAGAAGTTTGGATTCGACCGGTCAATCAGGGCAGAGGAAATCACCCCCGACACATTCGTGGCCCTCCAGCAGGAATTTGCCGCCGAGCTGTAAATTGCGAATTTGCAGTCGGGCTTCTCAACGGTCACAATCATCCAACTGAGGCGGCACAGTCTCCATTTGATTCGCAACGCCGCACCGGAAAGAGGCAAAGTCCGTGCGATTTATTGAAATGACAGGCCACGCCCTGATGAGCATGGTCGAGCCGGGCGAAGTATCCCCGGACGAACTCCAGCGGGTAGGGCTGACGGACAGTTGCCTCGTCCGGGTGAACGAACAAGGCGACATTGAAGTCCGGCGTCACGACCGTTGGGACCTGATCGGAGGCCTCGTCGGCGGCTTTGTGCCCCGGGCTGAACGGGCGAGCGGCCGCACCTGGGCCTGAACATGCCGCCTGGGGGGTCGGGTCGTACCGAAACTGCTGATTCGGACGGCTTGTTGCCTATACTCTAGGGAGTGGAAGGGTCTGATGCCGACGAAACTCTGAAGAAAAGTCGGCTGCGGACACCGCCTTGGCGTCGCGGGCGGCGTCGCTGATCGCCTCGTCAAAACCTTTGGTATTTGGCGGGGCACTCCACGGTGAATGTCGGCCAGGGCAGGCCGCCGTTGGCCGGCAACGAATACCGACAATCCAACTGCGGGCCTACTGTCCCGGCTGGCTAATGGTTTGGAGAGCCCTTCTGTCGTGAACCCAATCCCGTCCTCAGAAGGTTCCTTCGCCCCGACTATCGTCGATCTGCTCCGCCAGCGAGCGGCCTACCGACCGCACGACCGGGCCTTTACCTTTTTGGTCGATGGCGAAAACGAAGAACTAAACATCACCTACGCCGAACTCGACCGAAAAGCGAGAGCAGTCGGCGGGTGGCTGAAACACGAAGGAATGACCGGCAAACGGGTGCTGCTGCTCTACCCGTCCGGCCTTGACTTCATCGCCGCCTTCATGGGCTGCCTGTACGGCGGCGCAATCGCCGTTCCCGCCTACCCGCCCCGGAAAAATCGCTCGGTTGAGCGAATTGAAGCGATTGCGGCCGATGCTGACGCCTCAGTGGCCCTCACCACCCGCGATGTGCTCGACCGTTTCGATGTCCTCAAGGCAACTGCCCCGAGCCTTGAACATCTGATTTGGAAAGTCGACAGTGAACTTGAGCCGAGTTGGTCTGACCGCTGGGACAGGCCGGACATCGACGGCGAAACCCTTGCCTTTTTGCAGTACACCAGCGGCTCGACCGGTACACCTAAGGGGGTGATGCTCTCGCACGAGAACCTGCTGCACAACTCGCTGCGAATCATGCAGGCGTTTGAGATCACCCGCAGCCAGTCGGGGGTATTCTGGCTGCCGAGTTTCCACGACATGGGGCTGATCGGCGGCATCCTTGTGCCACTCTATGGTGGCAAGTTCAATGTCCTGATGTCACCGGTCGCCTTTCTGCAAAAGCCGCTGCGGTGGCTGCAGGCCATTGCGAAGTACCGGGCGACGATCAGTGGCGGACCGAACTTTGCCTATGAGTTGTGCGTCCGCAAAACCACGCCCGAACAGCGGGCCGCCCTCGACCTGTCAAGTTGGTCGCTGGCCTTCAACGGTGCCGAGCCAGTCCGGGCAGAGACGATGGCGGCCTTCGCTGAGGCCTTCGCGATCAGTGGCTTCCGGAAGGAAGCCTTCTACCCCTGCTACGGCCTCGCTGAGAGCACCCTGAT
>CAZKSP010000224.1:0-4921 GCA_964555385.1 uncultured Chitinophagaceae bacterium | reverse complement strand
GCAACGGCCGTTCACCATCTGCATCAAGCCCGCCCACCTCGGCTTCTTCAATCGCGCGATCGACACCCGCGCTGAGCTGCTCGAGCCAGTCAGGCACCTCAACACCTGAACCGCTGGCCATCCCGAGGAACCCCTCAGCCCGTTCCTCCAGTCGGCTGCCAGCCCCGGCCGGTTCGCCAGTCAGCAGTTCCTCCACAGCCGGCTCAACCAAGGCCTCCAGCTCATCCAGCTCCAGCATCGCCGTGAAGGGCCGCTGCACCCGGTCGGCCACACTCGCCAGCCGTACCCCGGTGGCCTGCTGCACCACGGTGAGTCGCTTGATGAGTTCATCGGCTGCCTCGGCTGTTTCGTCCTGCATCCGTTGTCGCCAGGCAGTGGCAGCAGCTGTTGCCCCTCGCCGAACCAGGATCCGGTGAGCCATGCTCACCGGCCGGAGCGTCCAGACAATTCGCTCATACTCTGCCTTGATCCGCAGAAACTCCAGCAGCATGTGCAGGCACTCACCCCGGTCCGACTGAGTCGTTGTGGAATTCCAGTCGCGGTATTCCGAGTGATTCTCTGCAACACTCTCCAGCACAAGCCGCAGCCTGCTGGCAGCCTGCTTGAGCGGCAACTGCCCGCTGGCTAATGCCTCAATCAGCTGCTCTGGGTGACTGGGCCGGCTACCGCCACTCTCATCCTCGACCGCAGCCCGCCAGTCCGGTTCACTTGTCTCTTGTTCAAGCAGCCGCTCCAGAAAGGGCTTTACGCCGCTCCGCAGGATGCCCCGCAATGATGGCGGCGTGAGCAGATGCTGGGTAAACAGTCCTGCGCCATAGCGTTCAATGAACTCCCGTACCGGCGCAAAGGCCTTGTCGTCACGAACCCTTTCAAGCACTGACAGCCGCAACTGACGGGCATGGGTAGTCCAGGTTTCAAGCAACTGCGGAATCAGAATCGCCAGCCCATCAAGAATCCGCTGGGTGACCTGATCGTCCGTCGGTGGTTCCTCGCCCGCACCAGCGACCGGTGCGCTGGTGACTATTCGTCCAACCAGGGCAGTGGTTGCAGCCTCAAAGACCCGATCAAACTCGCTCACACTGGCGGCACCGCGAGGCCGTCGACTCTCCAGGCTCTTCGCCTGCCGGACCAGAGCAATCGTCTCTTCGACCAGCCCCCGACGCGGCAACAGACTCACCAGCCGCTCCAACAACCGCTCCCGCATCCGCGCCGCCACGATTCGGTCAGGACGTCCACCGCGGGAAAGGGGCACATAGAGCACCGGCTTACCTCGCAGGTGTCGCTTGATGCGGTCCAGCTGCTCATGCATGGTCCGCTGGTCGTCGACGAAGATCGCCGCCAGCAGTCGACCGACCGCCGGTCTCGAATTTGGTCTGCCACCCCGGGGCTTGTTCGGCCGATTGGCGGGCCGCGGTGAAGGCCGCACCTGTCCGCGTGCCAGTGCCAGTCGGGCCGACAACAGCCAGATCGTCTCACCGGTCTGGAGCGCTGCCTCAATCAGCCGTTCGGCGGCCGCATCCCGCTGCCACCGCAGCCGGTCAAATTCAGTCGGCGACATGCCGGGAGCCGGCTGCTGATCGCGGGAAACGATGTGACCGGCGGCACGGACCATCGCCTTTCGCAGTCGTCGCAGGGTTTGCCGCCAAGCAATCAATGATTCAGTCTCGGCTGGCAGGGGTTCGATTCGGCCAGCCGCCGCATCGAGGCAGCCGGTGGTCACCACCTGTCGCAGCATGACGATAACGCCAGTGAGAAAGTCGGCTGCTTCTTCCACCGCCACCACAGGATGGCCGTCGCCACCCGGAAGATCGACGTCCATCATCCCACCGTCCGTTCCATCATCGGCCGAATCCTGCCAGACCATCGATTCATAAGCCGAGGCGACACTCTCATCAGCCGCCAGTTGATCGTCATCGGCATCGTCAGGCAGGGAAAATTCAGGCTCGTTTCGGACGACCGGCTCCTGGCCCGTAGCCGCCATTTCAATCACCTCAGCGACACCCGCAGTGTTGGCCTCGATCAGTTCGAGGAATCGGCGCACCCGGTTTCGTCCCGCTTCACTCAGATCGGCCAGCCCAGCCCGCAGCCAGCGATGAGCCGCCAGCAACCAGGACGGCCCAGAGTGGTCGATTTCATCACCCTCAAGCAGCGATGCCCAGTGCACCAGCAGCCCCATGGCTGCATCCAGATCCCGCTCCCGCAGGAGTGCTTCCGCTGCAGCGGCGTGGGTCCGGGCTGATGAAAAGCCGGCCACGGCATCCCGCCAGAAGCCAGGAGCAAGCGGCGCTGGTGCCGTAGCTCGCCGCTCCTCAAGCACGGCAATCACCTCACGGGCCGACTGCAACAGCTCCTGTCCCGAAAGCTGCGGCACACCCGACACGGTGGTGGTGGCAAACTGGTCCCACCAGGTAGCCAGTTCTTCGACAGCAACGCCGGCACGTTCAGCCAACTGCTGATCAGACTCCAGTCGGGCCCGCTGCCAAACGGCGCACGATCCTTCGAGCAGATTGCTCACGCTACCAATCAGGTCGTCAACCCGCGGGTCGGGCAGCGATTCACCCCCGGGCTCGTGCAACGGAAATTGACCGGCGAGCCCAAGAATGTTCCAGGGGTCGACCAGTGCGCCGCAGTTGATGCCCCGCAGGAGTAGATCGCGGGCTTCGTCCAGGCTGGCGAGCGCCATCGGCAGCTCATCAGTCTGCTCGCGGCGAACCGCCCGCTGGGCTGCCACAATCCGACTGGTGATCCGGGCCAGCGTTCGGGCACTGGCGGCTGGCACCAGACCCGCCAGTCGTTCAGCTGCCTTCGAACGACCCAGTCGGGCGAGCACCGACGCCAGCGTGACGCTCTCTACCTGGCGCGCACGGCGGCTTGCCAGTAGCACATTGATGTGCCGACGAACCCCACCAAACGGCTGCCGCAGGGCCGCTGCCTCAGTCTCCAGCCGGGCCCGGTGCGCCGCCGGCAGCCGGGTCATCAGCCAGCGGTAGAAGCTGTCGCGATAGCTGGCAATGCGGGGCAACAGTTCGGCCAGTGGCATCCCTGCCTGTGGTGCTCCCGGCCCCCGACCTGACAGACCCGAGGCCATCAGCATCACACCAGCCAGCACGGCGGCCGACTCTTCCCGCAGTTCAGCAGGCGGAATCTCAGGACCGTGTGTCTCGGGCCATGAGAGAATGCCTTCCAAAGTCGACTGCTGAATCACCAGCCTTCGGTAACAACCATCGTCATCGATCAGCGAAGGATCCCAGAGACCGAAGAGGTAGTTAGGGCGACTCGCCGCTGGGTGCAGAAAGTCAAAGGCCCGCGGATCGACCGATAGTTCATTCAACAACGCCGGCTCAAAGTCGGCCTGCCGCAACAGATCGGCTGGTGCTTCCTGCAGAATATTGATCGCCCGATCGACCAGCCGAGCAAACCGGCCGTGAGCGGTTCCCGCGCCGGCAACGTACAACGGCAGCGGCCGTACCCGCTCGTGCGGATAGGGTTCGGAAAGCTGGCCGTTTTCCAGCACCGCCACCGGCCGCCAGCCAAGGTAGTCATTCAGCCGGGTGATGGCTTGGTCAATCAGCTGAGGACCTGCGTTATCCCACGGACCACCGGTGGCCAGCACCGCCTGGGCAGCCGCCATGATGAAAAAGGGACGCTCCAGGGCACCCGGCGGCTGATGCTCAAGCAGGTCGCCATGGAAACGCCGATAGGCAGGCAGCAGCTGCTCGAAAACCAGCTCAATCACGGTTGCAGCCTGCCGGTTGTCACGGAAAGCCGGATCGTTCTGCGTGAGGCGGTCCAGCTCCTGGCGGAGTACCATCGCGACACGAGAGGCTGTGTCGGCCCGTTCCACCACCGTGCCATCGGCCTCTGGGGGCTCAAATCCAGCGAAGAGTTCGCTGGCTGCCCGCCAGGCAGCTGCATCTGCGGCGCCAGAAGAGAAGTTCAGATACCCCAACAGAGCCGCGAGCGGATCGGAGGAAGAATCGGCGGATCGGGGGGCCGTTGGCATCAAAAGGGTGGTCGGTCGGCAGCAGCCGCCTGGGCGGCCGGAAACGGTTGGAACGGAAATGTGCATTCTATCAGCCCGCTGGCGGTTCGCAGCCGGGGTGGCTGCCCGCCGCATTGCATGAGCCATTCGCCGAATTAGCCTCAACCGCAGGGGTTTTTTGGTGCAAACCTTGAGAAGCCGCAGAGCGGTTGACTTTCCCCGTGAGGCCTTCGCCATGAATCGACTTACGAACCGCCAGCTTTTGTTCCGACTCACCTTTTTGGTTGTGCTGCTGTTGACCGCTGCCTGGCTGCCGCAGGCCCGCGGCGAATGCCTCGCTGGCACGGCGGCTGATACTTTTGAAGCCGAGCGGGCCGGCCTGTCACGCGAGTGGATTCTCCAACTGCCCTTCGAATCGAATGGCTATCGGCTGGGACGCGTTGATGTCGGACGCTGGACAGTCGTTGCCCAGTCCGGTGATGGCAAGGTGCATGCCGTTCGAGCGGGAAATGCAGCCACGGTCAAGCCTGGGTTGCCGCGTCCCGGCACGCTGCTCTGGTCGACCAGTCTGGGCATACCACTGGCACCACCGCAGCCAGCCGGCATCGATGGACAACTCGTCGTGGTCACTCACGACATGGAGGCCGTCGGGCTGCAAGCCCGCACCGGGTCGATCTTTTGGCGGCGACAGCTGCCAGTGCCGCCATCAGCCGGGGGACTACCGGTGGGCAACTGGGTTTATGTACCGCTGCGGAACGCGACCGTGCTGCGGCTGCCGGCAAATCCCTTTGGCCTGATGCTCCCAGAGCCAGGGGGTGAGGATTCCGATGACGGCACGGGCGTTGGTTCCGAGCAGCTGATCAAACTCGATCCCATTGAGATCAATTCGCATGGGCTGATCGAGCAACAGCCATTTCCCTACAGCGGCGGCGTAATCTG
>CAZKSP010000223.1:0-4934 GCA_964555385.1 uncultured Chitinophagaceae bacterium | reverse complement strand
GAGGGGAACCGGCGAGAGGCTGCCGGCATGATCGGCACACCGGCGAGGGTCGGCATTGAGTCGGTCCACCAGCCCACGAACAGTGGTCGTGCCATCACCAACCACGACAGGCGGGCAGCGGCGGGCAGCGGCCACCAGATTGTGCCCCACCACCAGCAGCCGGTAGTCGTCACCTCGAAGGCAGCACTCAACGATGACTGCGGCCCCGTCGGCAGCCGCCGTCGCATACGCCTGATGAACCTCTCCTTCTGTGGTCAGCCCAACCGACACACCCCGCCCCTGGTTGCCGTACTGTGGCTTCACAACTACGGGCAGGCCGAGTTCCTTCGCTGCCTGCCAGGCTTCGGCTGCCGTCACGACCGACTTCCCACGAGCAACTGGAATGCCCGCCTCAGCCAGCAGGCAGCGAGTCAACTCTTTGTCCTGAGCAATCGACTCGGCAATCGCCGATGTGCCATCGGTTTCGGCAGCGAGAATCCGGCGTTGCTTCGCCCCAATCCCCAGCCGCACGAGCGACCCGTCATTAAGCCGCCGGACCGGAATTTCACGGCGACGGGCAGCCTCAACGATCGACCGCGTACTCGGCCCCAACCGCTCCTCAAGCAACTGCTCACGAAGCTGCCTGACAGCCTGTACGACATCGAATGGCTCACCGGCAATCGCCGCTGCCAGCAGGGCATGGGCGGCATGCAGGCAGGCGATCGCAAAGCCTTCCTGGTGGTATTCAATGATGACGTTGTAGACGCCACGGGTCTTGGTCTCACGGGCCCGGCCATAGCCGACCGCCGTACCAGCGAGCGTCTGGAGTTCAAGCGTCACGTGCTCAAGGATATGACCCATCCAAGTGCCCGTCCGAAGCCGCTGGAAGAATCCTCCCCGCTCGCCAATCGAACAGCGGTGCTCGACCATGCTCGGCAACCAGCTCATCAGCCGGTCATTGAAACCCGGCAACGTGTCGGAGGGAAATTCTTCTAACTGGCCGAGATCGACCCTGACTTCCAGCACAGGAAAACGGGCCCACTGATTGGGACCACGGAGTACCTTGATCGATTCGATTTTCATAGGCGGATCAGCGTGAAAACGCAGAGACGTGCAAATGATGCGCTGGTGTTTGTCTGACAGGCCGCCTTGCAGGCGAAACAATACCGTTAGCACTCAGTATTTTCAAAGCTGCCGCCGGTTTGTGATGAGCATTTGATGAGCGACGGGGAGACCGGGCTGACACTTTGGGAAGACGCGACTACCGCGGCCTCCCTGACCGCCAGTATCTCTCTGCACGTCGCATGCCGAAGGCACTAGCTGTCCCCACCAACGACCACCATTTTCAGCAACCGCTCGAGAAGGCTTAGACTATTTCGTTGAAAGGCCGACGATTCCCGGACTGATTGACAATTTTTTTCTCGACTGTCAGAGCAGCCAGACTCCTTGCCTGTTGGGTCACCGTGCGTATTTTGCAGACCGGCTGGCCGCTGGCGTGTAATTTCTCCCATCCTGAGCCGTGCTTCACGGGCGTCTCCTCCCCTGTCCCGTCCTGGTGCCGCCGATGCCTTTGGACACTTCGTCGGTTCTGCTCTCCGACCAGCTGCCGGCCGACCACTTTCGGCTGGCAGCCGACGAGACCGTGCTAGCAGCCTGCCAGTGCGACCTCGATCGCCAGGGGCATTTCCGCCGGAGCTGGCTGGTCCTCACCAATCAGGCGGTCTATGCCGAACCATCGGCGACCTGCCTGAAGAATGTCGTCAAACCCGCGGCAGACGGAGAACTGCCCCACCGCTGGATGCTGACAGCCAGCCTCAGCATGACGCTGGTGAGCCAGCCAACGCTTGGCCGGCTGGAACTACGGTCCGGTGACAGCCTCCTGGCTCATTGGCTCTTCACGCCAACCGTGGCGAGCGAGATCCACCGTCTCAAGGACACCTTCGACGGCCGGCTTCATCAGGCTCCCCTTCCAGAGTCTCCAGCCACTCCTGGCATGCAGCCACTGCCTGTGTCTGGCGGACAGGCCACCGCCGCCCTGCTGCGGGTGTTGAATTTTGCCACCCCCTACCGCTGGACGGTGCTCCTTGGCGTGCTGCTGGCCCTGGGCAGCACCGTGGCCAGCCTCGTGCCGCCCTACCTCACCATGCCGCTGGTCGATAACGTGCTGATTCCCCGGCAGGCAGATGGGGCGGTGACCGCCGGGGAGGCATTCCCCTACCTAGCCGGCCTGGCTGCAGCCGCCCTGATCAGCTGGCTCCTGGGCTGGGGCCGCACCTGGACGCTCGCCTGGGTCAGCGAGCGGATTGCCGGCGACGCCCGCATTCGCACATACGCCCACATGCAGTCACTCTCACTCGACTTTTTCGCTGCTCGCCGCACTGGCGATCTGATTGCCCGGATCAGCAGTGACACCGAGCGGCTGAACAATTATCTGTCAATCAATCTGATCGAGTTCTTCTCGAACCTGCTACTGGTCATCTTCACGGCGGTTGTATTGCTAGCCATCTCACCACTGCTGGCCGTGGTCACGCTGGTACCCTTTCCACTTGTCATCTGGCTGGTGGCCTCAGTCCGTGGCCAGTTGCAACGGGGCTTTGCCCGTAGCCGGGTTGCCTGGGCCGACATGACCAGCACGCTGGCCGACACCATTCCCGGTATACGGGTCGTACAAGCCTTCGCCCAGGAATCCCGTGAAACTTCCCGCTTCACCCTGGCCAATCAACGAGTGCTCGAGGCAAATGATCGGGTCAATGTCACCTGGAGCTACTTCGGCCCCCTGGTGACGCTATTCAGCGAGTTCGGCCTATTGGTGATCTGGGGTAGCGGTGTCTGGCTGATTTTCAATGGTTCAGTCACCGTCGGCACCCTCACCGCCTTCATCGCCTACATCACTCGGTTCTACGCCAAGGTCGAATCGATGGTCAGGATGGTGCCGGCAACGCAACGGGCGGCGGCAAGTGCCCAAAGAATCTGTGAAATTCTCGACTGCCGACCGACGGTGGCCGACCCCGCCAACCCGCGACCACTAGGCCGACCAAAGGGCCGGCTTGACCTTCACAATGTCCGCTTCCGCTACGGCAATCGCGAGGTACTCCACGGAATCAACCTGCAGATCGAACCGGGTGAGATGATTGGCCTGGTTGGTGCGAGTGGCTCGGGAAAATCGACGCTCGCGAACCTGATCTGCCGGTTCCACGACCCCAGCAGCGGTCATATCTCCATCGATGGCATCGATTTACGCGAGGTTTCCCTTGCATCTTATCGGCAGCATCTCGGCTGCGTGTTGCAAGAGCCATTTTTATTCTTCGGAACCATCGCCGAGAACATCGCCTATGGCCGACCAACAGCGTCACCGGCTGCGATCGTGGCGGCTGCCCGAGCAGCCGGGGCCCATGAATTCATCCTGCGATTGCCGCAGGGATATGACTCGCGGGTCGGCGAGCGGGGTGGCCGACTCTCCGGTGGTGAACGGCAGCGAATCTCGATCGCTCGGGCATTGCTTGTCGATCCGGCAATTCTGATTCTCGACGAGGCGACATCGAGTGTGGATGCCGAAACCGAGGCGGTCATCCAGCGGGCCGTCGACCGGCTGGTCACCGGACGAACCACCATTGCCATCGCCCACCGGCTGACCACCCTGCGGCGCGCTGATCGGCTGGTCGTGCTCGACCAAGGCCGCGTCTCTGAGATTGGAACGCACGACGAACTCCTGAACGCCAAGGGCATCTATGCACGGCTCTACCAGACCCAGATGGATGACCCTCAGCCTGCCATGAATGCATGACGGAGCTTTCAATGACGGCTGAACAACCTACTGCAGGCACGTCAACGATGACCGGCACTACTCGCTGCCATTTTGTAGAAGACCTTAATGGCGATTTGGTGCTAATCACGGCCGATGGCATTCGGCACGCCGGGGTGCTGGTGGTGCGGGCTTTTCCACTCTCGTTCCCACAGGGCCCGGTCGCCGTTCTCGATGCGGGGGGCCGGGAGCTGCTCTGGGCTGAATCAGTCGAGGCCTTCCCTCCGGAAACCCGTCAACTGGTGGCCGACCAGCTGGCCGCGGCAGAATTCCTGCCACGGATCGAGGCCATCGTGTCAGCCACCCGGCGGGAACCACTCGTCTGGGATACCCTCACCGACCGGGGCCGCCACCGCTTTCAGCTGGCAGCGACTGAAGCCGTGATCCGGCATCCCGACGGCAGTGCCACCGTCACCGACACGGCTGGCATCTGCTACCTCATCCCAGCTGTCCAGCAGCTTGACCGCCGCAGCCGCCGGCTGATTGAGCAATCGGGCTGACCCCCAGCTTTGACCAATCCGCGCGACCTACCAGTTGCCCCTTAAAACTGGAGCAGATGCGCCGTTCATGCCGACTGCCCACCCATTTTTTTGGGAAAAAAGCCTCAAGTTTGGGAACAATTCGCTTGAAGCCCGCATCTGGGCAATTAGGCTCGAACCGATCTGTGGCACCCCTTTCGGAGTCGAACGATGGTCTGCTTCTCACGTCACTCGCTGCGAACGACAGTTTGCGGCATTATCACCACCCTTTCCCAGGTCACCGCCGTGGTGCTTTGGACGGCCGTTTTGTTGGTGGGAGACACTGCCTTGGCCCAGTGCTGTGGCCAGTCAATCCCGGCCCCTGTTGCCACCCAGGCCTACCGTCTCGACTATCAGACGGTCTACGACGAGCAGCAAGTGACCGCCTATCGCACGGTCTATGAAACCGTCTATGACACCCAAAACTACACCGTTCAAAAGCCGGTCTGGGAAACCGAGACCCGTGAGCGCCGGTACACCGTCCAGCGGCCGGTCTGGGAGACACAAAACAGGGAAGAACGCTACACGGTAATGAAGCCTGTCTACGAGACCCAAGTGCAGGACCGCAGCTACAACGTCGTCCGCGATGTGGTCGAGACAAGCACACGCGAAGAACAGTACACGGTGATGAAGCC
>CAZKSP010000222.1:0-4936 GCA_964555385.1 uncultured Chitinophagaceae bacterium | reverse complement strand
TTTTATCGAGCCGGGACGCTGGAGGCGAATGGTCCAGATGCCAAGCTGAACCAGGGCTTCCCCGCTTCCCGTGCCGATGGAGCGTTGAGCGGAACCGAACACTGAAAAACCTGAGGTGCAAACCCTACCCTACAGTCTCCAGGCCAAGGTCGAGTGTCGCTCCCCAGCGACCGGCGAGGACCTTTTTGAGCCGATCATATGAGGGGTCGGAAAGGGCTGGGTCCGTGGTGAAAAGTTCGAGGGCATCCCGGCGGGCCTCGGCAACCACCGAACCATCGCGGAGCAGGTCGGCGAGGTAGAGCGGCGGGGCCCCACTCTGCCGGCTGCCGAGAATGTCACCCGGCCCGCGGAGCAGCAGGTCCTTTTCGGCCAGCGCGAAGCCGTCGGTGGTCGAGACAAAGGCGTCGATACGCGGGACCGGCGCATCGGCCGACCCAGTGACCGCCCCACAGATGCCCTGCACCCGACCCCGGGCCACCCGACCGCGAAGCTGATGGAGTTGGGCGAGCCCGAACGCTTCTGCGTCAAGAATCGTCATCAGCGTGGCATTCGGCACGTCGATGCCAACCTCAATCACACTGGTCGCCACCAGCACGTCGAACCGACCATCCCGAAAGTCGGCCATGATGCCGGCCTTCTGTTCGGGCTTCATCCGGCCGTGCAACAGCCCGATGCGAAAAGCCTCAAGTGGACCGTTGGCCAGTTCTTCAAACGCTGATGAGATGCTGGCCACATCGCGACCCGACTCATCAACCGTCGGCACCACCACGTAGCCCTGCCGCCCCTCAGTGAGCTTGCGACGAAAAAAGTCCCACCACTGATCAGTCTGCTCCGGGCTTACCCGGTAGGTAGACACCGGCTGCCGACCCGGCGGTAGTTCATCAATCACCGAAATGTCGAGGTCGCCATAGACCGCATGGGCGACGGTGCGGGGAATTGGCGTGGCGGTCATCACCAGCATGTGAGGATCGGCCGTCCCCTGTCGCAGCATTGCCCGCTGCAACACCCCGAAGCGATGCTGCTCGTCGATAACCACCAGCCCCAGATGCGCAAAGGCGGCATCGCTGCAGATGAGAGCCTGCGTACCGACCACCAGCTGGATCTCACCGGCAGCGATGCCGGCCAGCAGCTTCCGCCGGGCGGCCGCTGGCTGCCCACCCACCAGCAGGCCGACCTTGAGATCGGAGCCGCGGGCAGCCAGCAGCGTGGTGAGCGTCTGGTAATGCTGCCGGGCCAGCAACTCGGTCGGAGCCATGATGGCCGCCTGCAATCGTGGAACCGCAGCTGCATCCTCGGCCAACGACTCGGCTACCGGGGGAGCGGCAATGGCTGGCTCGGACACCGGCGTCGCGGCAGCGGCCAACATGGCATAGACCGCCACGGCGGTCTTACCACTGCCGACGTCCCCCTGCAGCAGCCGGTTCATTGGGGTGGTCTGCCCAAGATCGGCGGCGATCTCACCACAGACCCGGGCCTGAGCCGCCGTGAAGGGGTGCGGAAAGACCGCCTTGATCCGGCTGTCGAGCCGACTGTCGATGGCGATCTGAGGGGCGGCCTGCTGCACGTCCTGTCGCCCACGGTGCAGCCGCAGGGCCAACTGCAGCATCAGCAGCTCCTGATAGACAAACCGGCGTCGGGCGGCATCGAGGGCCTCCCGGCTTGCGGGCCGATGCAGCGAGCGGATCGCCGCAGCGATTGGCAGGAGATTCTTATCCGCAAGCAGCCGCTCCGGTAGAGATTCTTCCAGCCGGTCGGCCGCCAGATCGAGGGCCGCCTGCACCGCCATCCGCACATGCGACTGCTGCACGCCTTCGGTGAGCGGATAGACCGCAAGCCACTCTACAGGGCTGGCATCTTCGTCAGCATCCAGCCAGCGGACTTCGGGATGGGAAAATTCCCAGGCCGTGCCACTGCGGCGCGGCTGCCCTGCCACCACCAGCTGGCGGCCCACGGTAAATCGGGGGGCGAGGAATGGCATGTTGAACCAGACGCATCGGACCGTCCCATCATCGGTACTTACCACCACTGACAGCATCGCACGCCCGCTGGCCGTGGTCCGCAGGGCGGCATCGCTGATTGTTCCAGCCAGCGACGCGTGCTCACCGACAACTAACTCCGCTACGCGGTGGCTACCGCTGAAGTCGCGATAATCACGAGGAAAGTGCATGAGGGCGTCACGGACGGTGACCAGTCCCAGCTTAGCGAGCTTCACCGCGCGGGCCGAACCGACGCCAGGCAGCCGCTCAAGCCGCATGGCGAGCTGCGTCCCCGGTCCCGAAGCATCTTCGTCCATCTCTTCGGCCATCTCGACCATCACCGCGTGTCGTGCAGGTTACCTGGCCTTGGCCTTCGCCAGCAGCGGCTGATACGCCGCCACCGCCAGTTCGTCACAGCGTTCATTCTCTGGATGGCCCGAATGTCCAGCGACGTGGCTGAACCGCACCTCATGGATCGCAGCCAGCCGGTCGAGTTCCCGCCAGAGGTCTTCGTTCTTTACCGGCACAAGCTTCCCCCGCTCTTTCCGCTTCCAGCCCTGCTTCTTCCACTTCGGCATCCAGTCGGAAAGCCCGGTCCCAACGTAGACACTGTCGGTGACAAGTTCGACTCGGGTTGGCCGCTTGAGCTGTTTGAGGCCCTCGACAGCCGCCGTCAGCTCCATCCGGTTATTGGTGGTATCGGGGTCACGCCCCGAGGCTTCTGTCTCGCGGCCCGTCTCGGGATGCCGGAGGATATACGCCCAGCCCCCCGGGCCCGGATTGCCACTGCAGGCCCCATCCGTGAAGAGGATGACTTCAGCGTTTTTCTGTTCGGTTGATGGCATTCGTCGATCAAACTCTGTTACATGCTCTGATTGGCAGCTGTCACGCTGACTCGGCCAAGGAAATCGTCTGCTGGGCGGAGGTTGCCGATAGCCGGGTAGGCAGTCGGACAGTGAAGCAGCTGCCGCGGCCCAAGTGGCTTTCCAGCGAGACGTCACCACCCAACAGCCGGCAGAGTTCGCGAACGATTGAAAGGCCAAGGCCAGTCCCGGAAATCTCACGCGTCATGGCATCGTCGCCCGCCTGAAACACCCGGCTCTGCCGGAACTTCTCAAAGATCGCCTGCTGCTCCTCTGGAGCAATACCGACCCCGGTGTCAGCCACCTCAAGCACCATGGTTGCCCCGCTGTCGGCCGGATACGCGGTCACCGTAATCCGACCCCCTTCAGGAGTGAACTTGACCGCGTTGGAGAGCAGATTGGACAGAATCTGCTGTACCTTCGACTGATCCTGCTCAACTGCCTCAAGCCCCGGGGCAACCTCGGCGAATACGTCAATCCGCTTCCGCTCGGCAAGTGGCCGCAGCATGTCGCACTGGGCGGAGATGGCCGCTGCCACGTTGAACCGGCCAATCCGCAGTTCCATCTTGCCAGCCTCCATCTTCGCCAGATCGAGGATGTCGTTGATCATCTCCAGCAACATCCGGCCAGACGACCGAATGTTCTGCACGTACCGGTTTTGCTTATCGTCAAGTGACTCAATCGAACTGAGCACATCGGAAAAGCCAATGATGCTGTTGAGCGGTGTTCGCAGCTCATGGCTCATGGTGGCGAGAAAGTCGCTCTTGAGCCGATTCATCTCATACAGATGCATATTGGCCCGAGCCAGCTCATCGACCTTGTCGTCAAGACTTTCATTGGCCTGGCGAAGCTCCTCCTGCGACTCGACCAGTCCCCGGAGCATACGGTTGAAGGCGACGCCAAGCTCCTCAAACTCATCCGCAGTGTGAATGTCAGCCCTGGCATTCACATTGCCCCGCCGCACCTCGTCGCTGACCTCACGCAGGTGCTCAAGCGGCTTCACAATGACATACCGCACAATCAGGTAGGCGGCGATCATCGCCAGGAAGACGGTGATGATCGCGGTAGTCAGCAGAATGGCCCAGTTCCAGCGCAGAGCCTGCTGGGTCGTGGCGTCGGGCATGACGACCTTGACCACTGCCATCAGATCGCCCTCGGCGTATTTTGGACGGTCAGGTGGGATATCAGCCGCCTTGTTGCTCACTGGCCCGCGGTACTCGTGACAGATCAGGCATGACTGCTGCACCCGGATCGGCTGGTAGTAGTGGTACTCAGGGTTTCCTTTTTCGCCGATGCGGTACTCCCGGTATTCCGTTCCTTTCGGCAGGCCGGGGCCACCCCCAGTGGCAGCGGTTGAGGCCTCTGGGGCCGGCTCGCCGGCAAAGACGTCGACCATCGCCACATCGAGGCGGGTGTAGCTTCCAAGTTCTTCGGGCGAGGCATCGGGCGAGAGAATCCGCCAGCTGTAAGGCTGGTTCTGGAGCATCTTGCCGAGCGTTTCAATCGGATTGGTGTACTTTTTGTCGGCCTCGAGCTTCTTCCAGTGGTAGTTGATCATCACCGCGTCGACAATATGCCGACCGGTGCTGCGGGTGGTGGTGAAGACAAGGTCTTTCGTCCGCGAGCCGTACCACCAGAAACTGCCGGTGATCAGCACAAGCAGGCAGAGCCCGAACAGAAATCGGCACTTCCGCTCGAGGCTGGTTTCACCGAGAAGTTCTTTGAACGATTTGTAGGCCATGCTGAATACCTTCGCCCCCCATCCTACCCGGAAGCTGCGGACAGGAGTGAGCCAAACAGCCTGCACGGTGACCGCCGTCTCCCCGGCCGTGTTTGATTCACCGGAAGCCGGGAGCGGAGGCGACCGAACCGGCGTGCAAGGTGACCGAGCGTCACCGGAAATCCGCCGGCTCGGGGGCGGCGAAAGTCTCGTCGCACGGGCGAGGATACGCCCAAAGCTCCTCGAGCGTTCGCCGACCCCCGAGCCTCGTCAAACGGTACCCGGCCTCAATGCCACCCGGTGACAGGATGTCGCCAATCAGCACCAGCGGAAGGATGAAAACCTCGGCTTTTTATCCTTCCGCCTCAAGGAAAGTC